>CBFGZN010000245.1:0-3673 GCA_965653255.1 uncultured Solirubrobacterales bacterium
GCAGCAGGATCGCCGCGGCGGTCACGACCGACCCATACGAGTGGCCGATCGCGGTCACGTGAGCGTTCTCGGGCCGTGCGGCGTCGAGACCGCCGCGCAGGGTGAGTTGTCCGAACGCCGCCGCGCTGCGACCATGGTGGGAGTGAGCGCTGAGCGCAACAGCTGGGTTCCCGCCACGCCCGGGGGAGCCGACGGGCCGACGATCGCCGAGTCGCTCGGCGGCCGACTCGGGATCGTCGAGTCGGGCCTGCCGGCGATCGCCTATGTGACCGCCTACACCGCGACCGGTCAGGACGCGACGCTGTCGGCGGTCATTGCGCTGGCGATCGGCGTCGCGCTCGCGCTCGCGCGGCTCGCCCGCCGCCAGACGGTCCGCTACGCGCTGTCCGGTCTCGCCGGCGTGGCGCTGGCCGCCTTCATCGTCTCGCGCACCGGTCGCGCCGAGGACTTCTTCCTGCCGGGTCTGCTGATGAATGCCGGCTATGCGCTCGCCTACCTGATCTCGATCGTGGTCGGTTGGCCCCTCCTGGGTGTCTTCGTCGGCGCGATCACCGGACAGGGGATGTCCTGGCGTGACGATCCGGAGCAGGTGCGCGCCTACTCGCGCGCGAGCTGGATCTGGGTCGCGATGTTCCTGCTGCGGCTCGCGGTCCAGCTGCCGCTCTACCTTGCCGGCTCGGTCGTCGCGCTCGGCGTGGCGCGGGTGGCGATGGGCGCGCCGCTGTTCGCGGTCGCCGCCTGGCTGTCCTGGCTGCTGCTGCGCCCGCCGCCGGAGCCGGAGCCCGAACCGGCCTGACCCGCTCGGCGGCCATCCGCCATGATGCGGCGCGTGACCGGCGCCTCAGCAACCGCGGCGAAGCCGCCCCATCAGCACAAGCGCCCCGACCGCCGGCTGCTTAACGCCGTGCTCGTGGTGGGCATCGTCGACGCGCTGCTATTGGTCGTGCTCCTGTACTTCGCGTTCGTCGATCGCAGCGACGCCGCGGTAAGCGTGCTCGGGCCGATCCACGGGATCGGCTACCTGCTGCTGCTCGGTCTGACCGGCCGCGGCGCGGTCGACGATCAGTGGGGCTGGTGGTTCCCGGCGCTCGTGCTCGTGACTGGCGGGCCGATCGGGTCGTTCATCGGCGAGATCGTCCTGCGCCCGCGGCTGCGCGACTAATCTCGAGCCTATGTGGCTCAACGCGGTTCGCTACGGGATACCGCTTGTGCTCGTCGTGGCGGGCATCGTCTTCGCACTGATCGATCACGACGGCACCGGGGCCGAGACCTGGGCGATGTTCACCGGGGCCGGGGTATCGGTGCTGCTGCTCAACGTGCTGTACCGAATGGGCGTCGAGGGTGACAGCGACCGCGATCGCGAGGAGCGTGCTCGCGAGTACTTCGACGAGCACGGTCACTGGCCGGACCAGAGCGCATAGCAACGCGATTTCCAGCTAAATCACACGATAGGGCTGGACATCTGGGCCAAGAAGGCTTATAAGTCCGGGGTATGGCGGAGGGGACGGTGCCAGACCAAGAGGCGATCGACGACATCAGGCGCGAGGCGCGCCTCGAGACGCTTGCGGCAATCCGCGATCTCGAGCAGTTCGTCCGGGCCGATGACGGCATGGGAGGAATCGACGCGATCCGGATCGGGGTCCTCTCGCAGCAGGTCACCGAGAAGGTGCGCATCTACCGGATGACCGTCAACGTCGGCGACGAACCCGCCCAGCGTGAGCGGTTGGCCGACGTTGAGAACGCCGCGCGCAACGGTCTCGGCCGTCGCCGCGAGAAGTTTTAGACACGTCCGTCCCTCTTCACTGAAACAATCGCCTGGCGCCGGCGGGGGCTGGCGCGTGCAAGCAATCAATTGGGAGGGTTCAGATGGAGAGGGTTAATCGTGCACGCCGTCGCGGCGTGCTTGTAGGACTCACGGCTGCGGCGCTCGTCGCGACCGCGTTGCCGGCGGGAGCGACCGCGGACGGGCCGGGTGTCGGTACGGCAACGGTCGTGACGCTCGGCGACTCGGCGATCTCCGGTGAGGCTGGGCGCTGGGCGGGTAACACCAACGGGTCGTCGGCGAACCACGACGCGCTCGGCTCGACCGCCTACCACGACGTTCCGGGTGCGGAGTCGATTCCGGGCTGTCACCGGTCGCAGAGCGCCCAGGCGCACATCGGCGGCGGCGTGACGAGCGCGAACTTCGCGTGCTCGGGCGCCCAGACGAGCACCACGGGCACCGGGTCGGGCCAGGACTTCAAGCCTGGGATCGACTTCTACACTGACGGGTCGGGCCGCAAGGGTCAGGCCCAGCTGTTGCAGGAGTACGCCGCGACGCACAACGTCAAGGCGGTCGTCGTGATGATCGGGGCTAACAACTACGGCTTCGCCGACGTCGTGCAGCGGTGCGTGCTCAACTGGGCGACGTCGCCGACATGGTGGAAGAACTACTGCTCGGACGACGCGGACATGGTGTCGAGGTTCACGCCGGCCGCGCAGGCGACGCAGACCACCAACGTCAAGAACGCGCTGCTGCGCGTCGCAACGGCGATGACCAACGCCGGCTACACGTCGGGCCAGTACAAGATCATCGGCCAGACCTACTGGTCGCCGCTTCCGCGCGGCAACCAGTTCCGCTACCCGGAGTCTGGGTATTCGCGCCAGACAACAGGCGGTTGTGGCACCTGGAACACCGACGCGAACTGGGCCAACGATGTGATTGTCCCGGCGCTCGGCAACACGATGCGCAATGCGCTCACGGCGAGCGGCCTCACCAACACCCTGGTGCTCGACATGGCCACGGCGCTCAACGGGCGGCGGCTGTGTGAGAACACCGTCGGCCTGCTCGAGGAGGAGGGGCTGGCCAACTGGACCAGTTCCGGCGCGGTCGACAACACCGAGTGGGTGGCGCAGATCCGGACGCTGACCACGGTCTTCGGGCCGTACCAGGTCCAGGAGAGCCTGCATGCCAGCTACTGGGGGCAGAAGGCGATGCGCAACTGCCTGCGGCTGGCCTACAACGGCGGCTCGCCGATCGGCGGCAGCTGTGTGCGGGCAAGCAATGGGCTGAACGCCCAGGGCGAGCCCAACATGGCGCTCGTGCCGTAAAGACGGATGGTCTCGGTCCCGCGCTGTCGTGGCGCGGGACCGGATCCGTCAGTTGCCCGTGCGGGCAAAGAGCTCGGACATCGTCACGCCGAGCTCTTCCGCGAGGACGGAGATCGTCGTGACCGACGGGTTGCGCTCGCCGCGCTCGATGCCGCCGATGTAGTTGCGGTGGACGCCCGTGCGCAGACCCAGTTCCTCCTGGGAGATGCGGCTGTCGCCACGGGCTTCGCGAATCACGTGGCCCAGGCCGACGAGAAGAGGTGACGGCTCGGCCATCGGGCGCCAAAGGTCGCAGCCCAGTCGTGTCTTATCTACAGCCTGAGCGTGTTATTCGCGATGTCAGGATGGTTTAGATGTGAGTAATCCGGTGTACGATGTAAGTGCTCACTTGGTGAGCCGCCCCTCGGCCCTCCCTCCAATAGGCCGGGGGGCTTTTTGCAGGCTTCAGCCTCTGTGCGAAACGGCCGATGAGAACTCGGATGAGGACCTCCGAGACACTCGGCGCGCAGCGAAACGCGATGATCCTCGCCGCCGGCCTGTTCGCCGGTGGCTCGCTGCTGACGCTCGTCGCGACTGTTGCTCC
>CBFGZN010000246.1:0-3660 GCA_965653255.1 uncultured Solirubrobacterales bacterium
TCGGTCAATCGGGCGCCGGCAAGTCGACGTTCCTGCACTGCATCGGCACGCTCGACGTCGTCACGTCGGGCTCGCTGAAGATCGCCAAGTACTTGATCAGCGTCTCGGCGGCCTCGCGCAGCGCGGCGTGCGGGTCGAGCGAGCCGTCGGTCTCGATGTCGAGCGTCAGCTTGTCGTAGTCGGTGCGCTGTCCGACGCGGGCCGACTCGACGGAGTAGGCGACGCGCTTGACCGGCGAGAAGATCGAGTCGATCGGGATGACGCCGATCGGCTGCTCCGGCGACTTGTTGTCCTCGGCGGGCGAGTAGCCGCTGCCGTGGCCGATCGTCAGGTAGATCTCCAGCTTGGTCTTCTTCTCCAGCGTGGCGATGTGGGTATCCGGGTTGAGGATCTCCACGCCCGAGGGCAGGTCGATGTCGGCCGCGGTGATGTCGCCGGGACCGGTCACGACGAGCGGCGCCTCGATCTCGGATGCCTCGGAGTGCATCCGGCAGACGATCTCCTTGAGGTTCAGGACGACGTCGGTGACGTCCTCCTTGACACCGGAGATCGTCGAGAACTCGTGGGCGACGCCCTCGATCCGAACGCTGGTGACCGCGGCACCAGTCAGCGAGGACAGCAGCACCCGCCGCAGCGAGTTGCCGAAGGTGTAGCCGAAACCGCGGTCGAGCGGCTCGATCGTGAACGTCCCGCGCGTGTCGGTGACGGTCTCGGCGGAGATCTGGGGGGTCTGAAACTCGATCATGGGCGATGTCCTTCGCGTTGGTGCGCACGCGACCCGCCGGCGGGCGTCGCGCGCGTCTTGGACTTCTACTTCGAGTAAAGCTCGACGATGAGCTGCTCTTGGACCGGGACGGCGATCTCGTCGCGCTCCGGTCGGCGCAGCACCTTGGCCATCAGGCCGTCGTGATCGGCCTGTAGCCAGGCTGGGACCACGGAAACCAGCTCGGTCGCGTCTCGGATCGTCTGGTCGCCCTGGAATCCGGGGGCCAGCGTGATCACGTCATCGGGACGCACCTGGTACGAGGGGATGTCGACGCGGCGACCGTTGACGAGCCAGTGTCCGTGGCGGACGAACTGGCGCGCCTGGCGACGCGAAGCGGCGAAGCCGAGCCTGACAAGCACGTTGTCGAGCCGGCACTCGAGGATCCGCAGCAGGTTCTCGCCGGTCACGCCCTCTTGGCGCGACGCGCGATCGTAGTAGCCGCGGAACTGCTTCTCGAGCACGCCGTAGTAGCGACGGGCCTTCTGCTTCTCGCGCAGCTGGACGCGGTACTCGGACTGGCGCGGACGACCACGGCCGTGATCGCCTGGCGGGTAGTTGCGTCGCTCGATGCCGCACTTGTCGGTGAGGCAACGCTCGCCCTTGAGGAAGAGCTTGGTGCCCTCACGGCGGCACTGCTTGCACTGGGAACCGGTGTCGCGCGCCATCGTCAAACCCTCCGCCGCTTGCGGGGACGGCAGCCGTTGTGCGCCTGCGGGGTGACGTCGCGGATGCCCGTGACCTCGAGCCCGGCGGCCTGCAGCGAGCGGATCGCGGTATCGCGTCCGGAACCGGGGCCCTTGACGAAGACCTCGACCTTCTCGAGGCCCTGCTCGATGCCCTTCTTGGCGGCCGCGTCGGCGGTCACCTGGGCGGCGAACGGGGTCGACTTGCGCGAGCCCTTGAAACCGGCGCCGCCGGCGGACTCCCACGCGATCACGTTGCCCTCACGGTCGGTCAGCGACACGATCGTGTTGTTGAAGCTCGTCTTGATGTGGGCCTGTCCGAACGGAACGTTCTTCTTCGCCTTGCGGCGCCCACGAGGTCGTGCTGGCCTCTGCTGTGCCACTACTTCGTCACCTTCTTCTTCCCGGCCACCGACATGCGCTTGGGGCCCTTGCGAGAGCGGGCGTTGGTCTTGGTGCGCTGCCCGCGGACGGGCAGGCCGCGACGATGGCGAAGACCGCGGTACGCACCGATCTCCATCAGCCGCTTGATGTTCTGGGACAGCTCGCGCCGCAGATCGCCCTCGACCGTGAGGTCCTGGTCGATCGCGTCGCGCAGCTTGATGACCTCGTCGTCGGTCAGGTCCTTGACGTAGGTGTTGGGATCAACCCCAGCCTTCTTCAGGATGGCGTTCGACTGCGAGCGCCCGATCCCGTAGACGTAGGTGAGACCGATCTCGACCCTCTTGTTGAGGGGAATGTTGATGCCAGCGATGCGTGCCATCGTCTGCGTCAGCCCTGCCGCTGCTTGTGGCGCGGGTTCTGACAGATCACGAGGACGGCGCCATTGCGGCGAATGACCTTGCACTTCTCACACATGGGTTTGACCGACGCTCGGACCTTCATCGCTACCTTCCGTATATAGAGAACCGGCGCAGGGCCCAGGAGACGGCCTAGCGCCAACGGAGCACGATAGCACGCTGGCCCAGGAGCATCCGGTCGGCCCTCAGCGACCGCTCGTTGCCTCGGCTCCAACGGGGCTCATGGCGCCGTCATCCAGGTGCCAGGGGGTGAGTATGCGTGGCCCGTCGGCCGTTATCGCGACGGTGTGCTCGAAGTGCGCCGCAAGCGACCCATCCTCCGAGTAGACCGACCAGTTGTCGGGCGCTAGGCGGACCCCGGGTCCGCCGACGTTGACCATCGGCTCGATCGCCAGCGCCATGCCCTCCTCGAGCAGCGGGCCGCTGCCGGGAGTGCCGAAGTTCGGGATCTGCGGGTCCTCGTGCATCTCGCGACCGACGCCGTGCCCGACCAGCGAACGGATGATCGAGTAGCCGTCGGACTCGACGCGACGCTGGATCGCGGCCGAGACGTCGCCGAGGCGGTTGCCGGCGACACAGTGCTCGATGCCGTCGAAGAGCGAGCCGCGCGTCGATTCGAGCAGGCCGGCGGCGACGTCGCCGACCGGACCGATCGGCAGTGTCACCGCCGCGTCGGAGATCCAGCCGTCGAGCTCGACGCCGATGTCGACCGACAGCACGTCGCCACGCACGAGCTCGTAGTCCCCGGGGATGCCGTGGACGACCATCGAGTTCGGCGACGCGCAGATCGAACCGGGAAAACCACGGTAGCCCTTGAAGCAAGGCGTCCCACCCTGCGAGCGGATGAACCGCTCCGCCGCCTCGTCGAGCTCCTCGGTCGTGACGCCGGCACGGGCCTTGGAGCGCAGCAGCTTGTGACAGCGCGCGAGAACCTGCCCGGAGGCTGCGATCTTCTCGATCTCCTCGGGCGTCTTCTTGATGATCGCCATCGCTAGAGCTGTTCCTCGAGGCGCAGCGTCGCGAGCGTCGCGCGGATGTGCGCGTGCACCTCGTCGGGCGAGCGGCTGCCGTCGAAGCGACGCAGCAATCCCTTGCCCTCGTAGTGCTCGACAAGCGGCTCGGTCTGGTCGTGGAAGACGTCGAGCCGGTGCTTGATCGTCTCCTCGCGGTCATCGTCGCGCTGAATCAGCGGCGAGCCGTCCTGATCGCAGAAGCCGGGATTCTTCGGCGGGTCGAAGTCGACGTGGTACGGATGCCCGTTCTTCTCGCAGACGCGGCGACCGGACAGCCGCTGCCCGATGTGACGGTTCAGGCGACGATTGCCGGCGGCGGCTTGATCGCCAACAATCCGTTCGGCGCGGGCTGGAGCATCAAAGCAGCCGGCGATTTCAACGGCGACCACAACAGTGAC
>CBFGZN010000247.1:0-3652 GCA_965653255.1 uncultured Solirubrobacterales bacterium
AGCCCGGCATCTACATTCCCGGCAAGTTCGGCGTCCGGCTGGAAGACTGCTTTTACATGACCGAAGCCGGGCCAAAGTTCTTCAGCGAGCCGCCGCCCAGCATCGACCGGCCGAACCTGCGCGAGCAGTTCGTCCAGCAGCAGGCTGAGCGGCGGAAGGCGCGCACATGAGCACTCCGACGGCAGAGCTCACCGGGCAGATCAGCGATCTGATCCGCGACGTGCTGCACGTCGACGTGCCGGCCCCGGACACCGACCTGATCGACGCCGGCCTGATCGACTCGCTCGCGCTGATCTCACTGATCACCGAGATCGAGCACGACTTCGGCATGGCACTGCCGCTCGACGACTTCGACATCGAGCGCTTCCGCAGCGCCGAGCAGATCGCCGCCTTCGTCGCGGCCAACAGCGCTGACGGAACCGCCGCGTGACGCCGATCCGCCCGCTCGAGCGCGTCGACCTGCCCGCCGTCGCCGCGCTCTACGCCGAGTTCGTCGGCTGGGACCCCGCCAAGACAGTCCCCGGCCTCAGCGACTTCTTCGCCCGCGCCCTGCTCGACCATCCGTTCGCCGACCCCGAGATCCCCGCGCTCGTCTACGAGGACCCCGACGACGGTGTCATCGGCGTCATGGGCTCGCACCCACGCCCATTCCACTTCCGCGACCGCACCGTCAAGCTCGCCTTCACCGGCCCCCTGATCGTCGCCCCAGCCCACCGCCCCCGCGGCATTGGCGCCCTACTGCTGCGCCGCTACGTCGCCGGCCCCCAGGACATGACCGCCAACGACCGCGTCCTCGACCAGGTCCACGACATGTGGGACCGCCTCGGCGGAACCACCGACACCGGCCGCTCGATCGGCTGGGCCTACACCCTCGCCCCAGCCGGCCTCGCCGCCAGCGCCATCGCCCGCCGCGCCACCAGCCGCGACCGCGCCCCAGGCGGCAAGCTGCTCGCCGGCGCCGACAAGCTCACCGCCCGCCGCCGCGTCCCCAAGCCACAGGGATCCACCGAGCCCCTCAACGACGCCGACCTCCTCGATCTCCTAGACCGCCTCAAGCGCCCCTACCCGCTCCGCCCAGCCTTCACCGAAGGCTTCCTCTCCTTCCTCCGCCACGAAATGGACCTCGTCAACGTCGGCCAGCGCGTCGAGCGCCGCCTCGTCAAAGACGCCGACGGCAAGCCCCTCGGCGCCTACGTCACCTACCTCACCCCAGGCTGGCTCGCCGAGGTCGTCGCCATCATCGCCACTTCCGACAACGCCGGCCAAGTCCTCGACCACCTCCTCCACGACTCCGCCAAGGCCGGAGCCGTAGAGGTCCGCGGCCGCTTCGAGCCCCACACCCTCCAACACCTCCGAACCCACCGCCTCCGCCTCACCCACACCGACTGGACCATCGTCCAAACCAAAGACCAGGAACTACTCGCAACCGCCCTCTCCGGCCGAGCCATGTTCAGCCGCCTTGACGGCGAGTGGTGGATGCGCCCCCGCCAGGCCGCAGTCTCCACCTAGAAGCGTGTCGACCTTCGAGGCTCCACGCCTTTGAACCTCGGCCTAGCCCGTCGTACAGGAACCGACGTCGTGCCTCCGCGGGTGGCGACGATTTTGCGTTCGCGGCGCAGGAACGAGCACGTGAACCAAAATCGGAGACAGGACCCGCGGGCAGCAACGCCCGATCCCTAGCGCATCAGAGCCGAATCGTCGTACAGCTTCTTGACGACAACGGTCCCGTCAGGCGCCGCGTCGAGGCAGAGACCGCAGAGGACGCACTCATCGAGCTGCTTCTCGACGATCTCCACACCGCCATCGGTGGCGGCGAAGATGTCGACCGGGCAGACCTCCTCGAGCTTCTTCGCGAGCTCGACGTCTGCCTTGACCGAGGCGTCGACCTCGACGTCGATGAACGTACCGGGCATCAGGCCACCGCCTTCTTCTCTTCGAGCTTGCGTTTCACCGCGTCGGGGATCTCGTCGATCCGCTCGACGACCGGGATTCCGGCTGCCTCGAGGCGGGCGATCTTCTCGGTCGCGGAGTCCTCTTTGCCCTCGACGATCGTGCCGGCGTGTCCGAAGGACATGCCCTGCATCTCGTCGTCGTCCATGAAACGGCCGGCCATGAAGGCGATGATCGGCAGCCGCGAGTCGTTGTCGGAGACCCACTCGGCGAGCTGGGCCTCCATGCGGCCGCCCGGCTCGGTGTAGATGACGATCGCCTCGGTCTGCTCGTCTGCCTCGAACTCGGGCATCAGCTCGGCGTAGGCGGAGCCGATGATCGCGTCGCCGCCGATCGAGATCGCGGTCGAGACGCCGAGGCCGGCGGCGGTCAGCGTCGAGGAGATCTCGGTCGTCATGCCGCCGGAGCGCGACATCACGCCGATCGAGCCGGGCTGGTAGGCCTGCTCCGCGTTCTTCGCGGGGCCGCCGATGCCGCCCATCTTGGCGACGCCGGGAACGATCAGCCCGAGGCAGTTCGGGCCGATGATCCGTGCGCCGCGCATGTTCGCCAGCTCGACCATCTGGGCGACGTCACGGCGCGGGATGCGCTCGGTGACGATCACGATCAGCTTGATGCCGTTCTCGATCGCCTCGAAGACGGCATCCTTGGTGAACGCGGGGGGGACGGTGACGACCGAGCCGTCGGGGACCGCGCCGCCGTTGTGGGCGATCACCTGCTCGATCGTGTCGAAGACCGGCACGCCGTGGACCTCGCGGCCCTTGCGGCCGGGGGTCACGCCGCCGACGATCTTCGAGCCGTAGTCGAGGCACTCGCGTGTCAGGTTGATCGCCTCGCGCCCGGTGATTCCCTGGACGATGAAAGTCGTGTTCTCGTTGATCAGGATGGACATTTAGGCCGCCTCTCCCTGGATCTTGGCCACGGCACGGCCTGCCGCCTCGTGCAGCGAGACCGTGCGGTCGCAGTACTCGATCCCGTACTTGTCGAGGATCTTGAACCCCTCGTCCTCCCAGGCGCCCGGGATGCGGAAGATCGCGATCGTCTCGCCGGGGTCCTTGCCGAGGTCGAGGCAGGCCTGGATCACGCCGCGCGCGACGATGTCGACGCGGGTGTTCGAGACGATCGACATCATCACCGCGATCTTCTCGACGCCGTCCTTCTCCAGCACCGCCTTGGCGAGGCCGCGCGCCTTGGCGACCGACGGGTTGCCGCCGATCTCCGAGTAGTTGGCCGGCGCGCCACCCTGCGAGCGGACCGCGTCGGTCAGCGTCAGCGAGCCGCCGCCGGCGCCGATCACGAGGCCGATGTTGCCGTGGAAGCCGGTGTCCTTGCCCTGGATCACGCCACGGTGGTCGGCGGAGTCGATCTCCTTGACGAGCGCCTCGAACTCGGTCGGCTCGTGGCCCTCGCGGGTGCCCTCGTCCTCGGAGATGCCGATCGCCGCTAGCACCTTCTTCTGGCGGCCCATCGCCTCGTTCTCCATCTCCATGTGCGCGTCGAGCGCGACGAAGGAGCCGTCCTCGAGCTGGGCGAGCGGGTTGATCTCCGCCAGCGTCATGTCGTACTTCACGAACAGCTTCGCGAGCTTCGTGAGGATCGGCGTGAGCCGGTTCAGCTCGTCGGTCGCCTGCTGGTAATCGCCCTGGGCCTGCTGAATCTGCCCTTCGGCCTTGAGCACGTCGGCCTGGGCGGACAGCATGGC
>CBFGZN010000248.1:0-3644 GCA_965653255.1 uncultured Solirubrobacterales bacterium
CCAGCGCCGCCTGCAGACTGCCGGGATCGGGTTCGCCCGGCTTGCTGAGCCGCTCGTCGCGTATCGCGGCGAGTAGGCCGAAGAGGATGCCGAAGGTCGAGGCGAGGCCAAGCCAAGCGCCAATCTCGAGGGTCGCGTGTGGGATCGGCGGCGGTACCTCGAGCGTGCTCGGCGTACCGAGGATCTGGACGAGTACGACGACCATCATCACGATCGCCAGCAGGGTCAGCAGCGCCTCGGCTGACAGGCCGAAGCCGGGAGATGTCCAGCGGGCGACCACGATCCAGACGACGACCGCCAGCAACCCGAGCAGTGCCAGCAGGATGTCGGCGACCGAGAAGACCTGCCACGCGTTCCATGTCGTCGTGACGGAGCTGTTCTGAACCCCGCTGTCGAAGTACGCCGCCTCGGTTGGACCGCCGGGACCGAGGTTGCCCCAAGGGCCCCTCAAGCCCCACCAAGGCAAGAACAGCGATATCAGCAACCCGACGCCCGAGACGCCGAAGATCCACTCGCCGATCCTGAGCCGCTGGAGGTTCATCGCGGCGAGAGCCTAGTGACGGCCGGCGGGCGCCGGCACCGCGGAGGTCTGGGCACGCGCCGTGCGGACCGTGTTGACGAGCAGCATCGCGCGCGTCATCGGACCGACGCCGCCCGGGACCGGCGTGATCGCCGCGGCCTTCTCCTTGACGGCCTCGTAGTCGACGTCGCCGACCAGCTTGCCGTCGACGCGGTTGGTCCCGACGTCGATCACGACCGCACCCTCGCGAACCATGTCGGCGGTGACCGTGTTCGGCCGTCCGACCGCCGCGACGATCACGTCCGACTCGCGGCAGACCGCCGCGAGATCGCGCGTCCGCGAGTGGCAGTGAGTCACCGTCGCGTTGGCCGCCAGCAGCAGCGCCGCGACCGGCTTGCCGACGAGGATCGAACGGCCGATCACCGCGACCCGCGCGCCCTCGAGCTCAACGCCGGCGTGCGCGAGCAGTTCCATCACCCCGGCCGGCGTGCAGGCAACCAACGCCTCCTCGCGACCATGCGCCAGCAGCCCGGCATTCGCCGTCGTAAGGCCGTCGACGTCCTTGGCACGGTCGATCAACGGGATCAGCGCGTCCTGGTCGAGGTGATCCGGCAACGGAAGCTGCAGCAGGATGCCGTGAACGCGCTCGTCGGCGTTCAGACCCGAGATCAGCTCGGCCAGCTCCTCCTGCGAGACATCCCCAGCCGGCGCATGGTGGAAGGACTCGATGCCGACCTCGGCACAGTCCTCGCGCTTCATCCGCACGTAGACGGCGGAGGCCGGATCGTCACCCACGAGGATCGTCGCCAGCCCCGGCGTCACACCGGCCGCGCGCAGCTCATCCACCTCACGCGCCACCCGCTCACGGACCGAAGCCGCAACCGCCTTCCCGTCGATCACCTCAGCCGCCATCAATCCCCTTTCCGTTTCAACGGCGCATAGTCCGCCATCAGCTTCTTCTCGCCAACCCCCCTAAACCGCACCATCACAATCCCACCCGCCTCCACAGCAGTAACGACTCCATCCCCCCACTTCGCATGCACCACATCCTCGCCCACGTTGAAGTGTGCGCCCACCACCGCCGCTGAATCAGCAGGGATTTGGGGGTCCCGGCGGCGCGATTCCCAAGCAGAGTCGGGACCCCCAAATCCCTGCGTACCACCCGCGATCGCGCCCCCAGTCCAACTCGTCGCCCGCGCCGCCGCCCCATGCTCCTCAGCATCGGTCAACTCCACAGGGATCTCCGCAAGGAACCGACTAGGCACATTCCACTCCCGCCCCCCATACAGCGCCCGCGTCCGCGCATGCGTCAGCGTCAGCTCCTTGCGCGCCCGCGTCATCCCCACGTAACAAAGCCGCCGCTCCTCCTCGACGTCGCCGGCCTCGATCGAGCGCGAGTGCGGGAACACCCCGTCCTCGCAGCCGATCATGAAGACCACGTCGTACTCGAGTCCCTTCGCGTTGTGCAACGTCATCAGGGTGACCACGCCCTCGTCGTCGGAGAGGTCGTCCTGCTGCGAGAAGAGCGCGATCTGCTGCAGGAACTCCTCGACCGACGGCTCCTGGCCGCCGCCGTCGTCCTCGACCCCGCCGAGCGCGCCACCGCGCGCCGCGTCGTACTCGCGCGCCACGCCGACCAGCTCCTCGAGGTTCTCGATCCGCCCTTGCGACTCGAACGAGCGGTCCTTCTCGAGCGCGTCGAAGTAGCCGACCTCGTGCAGCACGTCGTGGACGAGGTCGCCGACGCGCGCGCCGTCGACGCGGTCGCGCAGCTTCTCCATCGTCTCCATGAAGCGACTGACCGCCTTGACCGCCGCGGCGCCGAGGCCGGGGACGTCCTCGGGCGTGCTCGCGACATCAAAGATCGGCTCACCGATCGTGTTCGCGTGCGCGACGATCCGCGCCTGCGACGTCTGGCCGATGCCGCGCCGCGGTGAGTTGACAATCCGCCCGAACGAGACGACGTCGTGTGGGTTGGTCAGCAAGGTCAGGTAGGCGAGCGCGTCCTTGACCTCGGCGCGGTCGTAGAACTTCGTGCCGCCGATCACCTGGTAGCTGACGCCGTAGCGGACGAGCGTGTCCTCGAGCACGCGTGACTGCGCGTTGGTCCGATAGAAGACTGCGACGTCGTTGCGCGAGCCGCCGCCCTCGACGTGACGCTCGATCTCACCGGCGACATAGCGCGCCTCGGCGTGCTCGTCCTCCAGCTCACGGACGCGGACCGGATCGCCGCCTTCCTGGTCGGTCCAGAGGTTCTTGCCCATCCGCTGGCGGTTGTTGGCGATCACCGCGTTGGCGGCATCGAGAATGGTCTGCGTCGAGCGGTAGTTCTGCTCGAGCTTGATCACCTCCGCGTCGGGAAAGTCATGTTCGAAGTCGAGGATGTTGCGGATATCGGCATGTCTGAACGCATAGACAGATTGGTCGTCATCGCCAACAACCGCCAGGTTGCGGTGCTCGTCGGCGAGCAGGCGCAGCCAGCTGTACTGGGCGTGGTTGGTGTCCTGGTACTCGTCGACGAGGACGTGGCGGAAGGAGCGGCGGTAGCGCTCGAGCACGTCGGGGAACGTCTTGAAGAGCTGGACCGACTGCAGCAGCAGGTCGTCGAAGTCCATCGCGTTCATATCGTGGAGCCGCTGCTCGTAGAGCCCGTAGACCTCGGCGACGGTCTGCTCGAAGTAGCCATCGAGCTTCAGCTTGTAGGCGGCCGCGTCGAGCAACTGGCTCTTGGCGTCGGAGATCTGGCGCTTAATCGCCCGCGGCGCGTAGCGCTTCGGGTCGGCGCCGACCTCCTCGATGCACTGCTTGACGAGCCGGACCGAGTCGGACTCGTCGTAGATCGTGAAGCTGCGCGTGTAGCCGAGCTTGTCGGCGTCGGCGCGCAGGATGCGCGCGCAGGCGGAGTGGAAGGTCATCACCCACATCGCGCGCGCCTGGTTGCCGACGAGCTGCTGCACCCGCTCGCGCATCTCCGCCGCCGCCTTGTTGGTGAACGTGATCGCCAGGATCTCGCTCGCCCGCGCCTGCTTCGTACCGACCAGATAGGCGATCCGCCGTGTCAGCGCCCGCGTCTTGCCCGACCCGGCGCCGGCGAGGATCAGCAGCGGCCCCTCGCCGTGCGTCA
>CBFGZN010000249.1:0-3631 GCA_965653255.1 uncultured Solirubrobacterales bacterium
TCTCCTCGACGGGAGTCGTCGGACTGACCGCGGGCGGCGGCTCGGGCTGGCTCGAGCGCAAGCACGGGCTGGCCTGCGACAGCCTCGTCGCGGTCGAGCTGGTGACCGCCGACGGACGGCTGGTGTGCGCATCCGCCGACGAGAATCCGGAGCTGCTGTGGGCGCACCGCGGCGGTGGCGGGAACTTCGGCGTCGTGACCGCGCTCGAGCTGGCGTTGCACCCGGTCGGGCCAGAGGTGCTCGCCGGTCTGTTGCTCCACCCCACCGACCGCGGCCGCGAGCTGCTGGCGCTCTACCGCGACACGATGCTGGACGCGCCCGACGGGCTGAGCCTCGCGGCGATCTACCTGACCGGCCCCGACGAGGACGGGATCCCGGCCGAGCTACGCGGACGGCCGGCGGTCGCGATCGCCGGGATGTACACCGGGCCGGTCGAAGAGGGCGAGGTGGCGCTGCGCGAGATCCGCTCCTTCGGCCCGCCTGCCGCCGACTTCTTCGAGCCGACCGCCTACGCCGACTTCCAGTGCTCGCTCGACGACCCGCCCGGCTACCGCAACTACTGGACCGTCGAGCACCTGGACGACCTGCCGCCCGAGGCGATCGACGCGATCCACGAGCGGTCGCTGCGGATGCCAGCGGGACCAGCGCAGCTGTTCATCGCCGCCTGGGGCGGTGCGGTCGAGCACGGCGCCGCCGGCTCGGCGATCGCCGGCCGCGACGCCCAGTTCGTCGTCCACCCGCTCTTCCTCTGGGAGGAAGCGGCCGACGACGCGACGATGATCGAGCTCGGCCGCGGCTACCGCGACGTGCTCGCACCGTGGGCGACCGGCGCCGCCTACTCGAACTTCCTCGGCGAGGAGGATGGCGAGCGAGGGCGAGCCGCATTCGCGCCCGGCGCCTACGAGCGGCTGGCGACGATCAAGGCCGAGTGGGATCCGGGCGACGTGTTCCAGGCTACGGCTCACGTGCCACCGGCTGCCAGCTAGAGAATGCGGTTGGCGCGCAGGCGGCGGATCGTCTTCTGGGCGGCAATCGAGGCGCCAGCGTTGTTGAGATGGACGCCGTCGCCCTGGCGGACGTGGACGCTGCGGCCACCCCAGATCAGCGTGTCGCGGTAGACGAAGCCGGGTGTGAAGATGCGGTCGATCGGGACGACGTGGACGCCGCGGGTCTGTCGCGCGGCACGGCGGATCGCGGCGTTGACGGGGCCGAAGACGGTGCGGAAGCTGCCGCCGCGCGGAGCGGGCAGCGTCAGCCAGTAGACGCGACCCCGACTGCCACGGCGGTAGGAGCGCATCATCTGGGCGGCACGGCGTGCGTACTCCTTGGTCCACGCGCTGTCGCAGCAGGGAGCGGTCGCGCCCGAGGGCGTCGGCATCGGGAAGCCGTCGTTGGCGCCGATGAAGACGATCGTCACGTCGGGTCGGATGCGCCGCGCCTGCGAGCGCGCGTTCGCGACCCAGTCAAGCATCGACGGCTTCGACAGCCCCGTGCTGATGTGCGCCTCACTGCGCACCGCCGCAGTCCCCCCGAGACCCTCGGCCATGTAGTGGTCGAAGATCTGGGCCATCGAGTCGCCGGTAACGAGAACGTTGAGCTTTCCGCGCGGCGCGACCCGGGTCGCCTCCCGGATGCGCTGCCGGTGGTTGCGGATCTCGAACAGCCAGCGGCCCGGCGCCTCAACGCGGACGCGTTGCTCGACCCGCCGGACGCCGTCGCGCAGCACCAGCTTGCGGCAGGTCCAGCCGAGCGCGGGCGGCGCGACGCAGAGCTGCGCCGCATAGCGGCCGTCGCGATTTCGCGAAGCGCGCCGGACGACGAGGTCGATGCGACGGCCGGCGGCGCTGTGGCGCGGCGCGGCGAACCACAGCTGCTGGTGCACCGGTGGCGAGTCTGCTTCAGGCGCAGCCGCCATTCGCATCGGCGGCGGCTGAGCTGAGACGGACCAACCCACGACCGCCGCGAGTCCATATGCGGTCAGCGACAGCCGAGCGATGGTCAATTAGCGCCTAGCGGTCGCTCGTCTAGTCGCTCATCAAGCAACAGCTGCGCGGCTCGGACAGTCGGTTCCAACATGACCTGCAAAGAGTTAAGAACTCCTGACCGAGCAGGGCTGTCCCCAGCTTCAGCTGCCTCGCTTATCTGACGAGCTACCGCCTCCAGCCCCTCGATGATACGCCGATCGCCATCCTCAATAGATTTTGCTTCAGGGGTCACAATGCACTCCTTATTAGTCATACAAGTAGATACCTAGTCAGTTCCGCCCTCTCACCAAGGGCAGTGACTAGCTCCTCCATGGAGTCGCCAAATTCCGTTGCGCGCCCGGTCGCCTCCGAATAATTCTCGTCCTCGGCTATCCAAACGTGCAGCTCTTCCTTGGCCTTGCCACTCTCCTCAAGCCACCACGCGTACTGGTCGAAAGACCGGTGAAGCACAACCACAGCCGATTGAACTTCAGCTTCAACAAGGACACACGGTCCTCCGGTGTGAGACTTGCGTCTGCCTCGATATCGGCAGAGAAGTAGACGTCGAAGGAATCAGCCACGCCTTGGTCGGGCTCCCGCCGGCGGTAGGTAGCCACGCTCGGAGCCTAAAGGCCAGTCAAGACATGCGCTTCGCGCCGCGCTCTTAATTCGGTTCGCTTTCACGAACATATGTTCGCACGCCGGCCGGCGGAACCCTGAGAGCCCGACGACGAGGCGGCCGGCCTAGACCTGCATGCGCATCGCGCCACTGGCCACGTCGGCCTCGAGGTCGAGCAGGAGGCGCTTGCGCTCAAGGCCGCCGCCGAAGCCGGTGAGGGAGCCGTCGGCGCCGATAACGCGGTGGCAGGGGACAATGACGGCGATCGGGTTCTGGCCGTTGGCGGCGCCAACGGCGCGGGCGGCGTCGGGCTGGCCGATGCGGCGCGCCTGCTCGCCGTAGCTGACGGTCTCGCCATAGGGGATCTCGCGCAGCGCGTGCCAGGCCTCGCGCTGGAACGGCGGGCCGTCCAGGACGAGCGGCACGTCGAACTCGCGGCGCTCGCCGGCGAAGTACTCGGCGAGCTGCGCCGCGACGGCGGCGAACGGCTCGTCGGAGCGCTCCCAGTCGGGCTGGATCTTCTTCCGGCGCCCCGCCTGCATGTAGAGGCCGTGCAGGGCGTGGCCGTCGCCGACGAGCAGCAGCTCTCCGATCGGGCTGTCGACGGTGGTGTAGAGGTGCGCCGCCATGCCTCTACAACGTCGCAGATAGCGCGGCTGTGAGATCGCGCTCCGGCGTGCTCAGCCGGCGGCGCTCACCGGCGCCGGCTCGGGCTCGCCCTCGCGAATCCCGAAGCGGGCGTGGAAGCGGCGCAGCGGGCCAGGCGCCCACCAGTTCCACTCGCCGAACAGGCGCATCAGCGCGGGGACGAGCAGCGCGCGGACGATCGTCGCGTCGAGCATCACGCCGAGCGCCACGCCGAGCGCGATCTGCTTCATGAAGAAGACCGAGCTGACGCCGAAGGCGAGGAAGACGACGGCGATCATCACGGCGGCGGCGGTGATCACGCGGCCGGTGCGGCCGATGCCGAGCGCGACCGCCTCCTCGTTCGAGTGGCCGGCGTCGTAGAGCTCCTTGATCCGCGCCATCACCAACACGGCGTAGTCGG
>CBFGZN010000250.1:0-3587 GCA_965653255.1 uncultured Solirubrobacterales bacterium
ACACCCTCACCACCCAACCCCAACCAACAACCCACTTGACATAGGAGCAACGGCCGGGCGGTCGATCCCTAAGCGGAAGCGGGCAGGCGAGCGGCGGCGGGCTCGTCGAGCAGAACGGTGAGGGTGCCTGGATCCGGATGGACGAGGCTGGAGGGGGCGTCGAGGCCGGGGGCGTCGCCGAAGGCGCGAGCGACAGCGTCGGCCTTGTCGGCTCCGGAGATCAGGAAGACGACCTCGCGGGCGGCGTCGAGGACGGGCAGGGTGAGGGTGACGCGCGGGACGAGCGGGGCCATCCCTGGAGTCTCGACGCCGACGGCCCAGCGCTTGCGCTCGGCGAGCGCGTCGTCGTTGGGGAAGAGCGACGCAGTGTGGGCGTCGGGGCCGATGCCGAGCAGGATTAGGTCGAAGACGGGCAGCTCGACGGACTCGCCGAAGGATGCGTGCAGGTCACGCTCGAACGCGGCCGCAGCCTTCACCGGCCCCAGCTCGCCTTCGATCCGGTGCCAGGCCCGCGGCCGCCGTCCCTCCGGCAGCCGATCAACCAACTCCTCGTTGACCATCTTGTAGTTCGAGTGCTCGTGGTCCGGGCCGACGCAGCGGTCGTCGCCGAGCCACAGCTCACAGCCGCTCCAGTCGAGGTCCATCGCCGCGAGCAGCTCGTATGAGCGGCGCGGCGTCGACCCGCCGGCGAGTGCGATCTGCCCCCCACGCCGCACCACCGCCGCGATCCGCTCGGCGGCGGCCGCGGCAGGATCGGCGACGATCTCGATCGCGCGGCTCATCCGGCGATCATCGCCTCCGCGGCCGACAGCGCCTGGCCGTAGCCCTTGTCGCGCAGCAGCGCTTGGCGGATCCCCTCGCCGAGGATGCCGGCCTCACCGCGGGATGCGCCCGTGACCGTCCAGCGCGACTCGTGGCCGTCGGGCGTCCGGCGCCAGGCGGAGAGGCCGCCGGGGCCGCGGTCGAGCGAGATCGCGAGGCCGGAGCGGGTCTCGATCGTCAGACCGGCGAGGCCTGGAATCGGCATCGTGTCGTCGGGGTCGAGCGCGAGCGCGACCGGTCCGTCCGGCGCCTCCGCGGAGCCGGTGCGGCGACCGTCCCCGTCGGGATCGCCGATCGTGCCCGGCGTCCAGCCGAGACGCCGCGCGAGCCAGCCGAGCAGCAGCACGCCCGCGACCGCCGAGTCGGGCTGGTGGCGGACCGTGACGGCTCTGACGCGGTCGAGCTCGGGCCGCCACTGCGGCGGGTCGAACGTCGCGGCGATCCGCTCGCGCCACGGCGTCGAGCGCAACCAGGCGAGGTCGACGACGTAGGCGCGCTGCTCGAGCGCGACGGCGTGCGCGATCGCCTCACGCGCGTCGAGCTCGGAGACCGAGTCGATCAAGACGACTTGCGCCAGCCGCATCAGCGAGTCGACGGCATCGTCGTGACCGTGCGGCGACCAGACGAGCGTCATCAGGTCGGAGACGAGCAGCGAGTCGACGATCCGGTCGAGGTGCTCGAGGTGGCTGGGACCGACGTCGACGACGACCTCCTCGCGCGCGACAGCCAGGTGCCCCGCAGCGACGTCGTCGGCGTCGACGCTCACCGAAGCGACCGCGTCGATCTCGGTCCGCCCCTGCTCGACCGCGCAGAGGATCGTGCGCGAGGCGTGGTAGCGGCCGACCTTGTCGAGCCGGTTCTGGATCTCGCCGCGCCACTCGCGGTCGGCGATCACGACGAGGTTGAGCACGCGCGCCGGAGCGCAGGCCTCACCGGCCTCGTAGCGCTGCTTGAGCAGGTCGCGCAGCGCCTCCCCGATCGCGGACGGCGTCGTGTCCTGCGCGGACCAGACCGTCTCGCTCTCCGTCACAGCGCTCTCCAACGCTCCCCGGGCCGCAGTAGCCGGTCTGCCTCTTCCGGACCGGCGGTCCCGGCCTCGTACTGTGGCACCGCGCCGTCCTGGGCGTCCCAGCCGGCGAGGACCGGGTCGCAGATCGTCCACTGCGCCTCGACCTCGTCGTTGCGCGTGAACAGCGTCGCGTCGCCGCGCATCGCGTCGGTGATCAGCCGCTCGTAGGCCTCGGGCGACTCGGACATGAACGAGGTGCCGTAGAGGAACTCCATGTTGACGGGCCGGATCCGCATCCGGCTGCCTGGGATCTTCGCCCCGAGCGAGATCGTCACACCCTCGTTCGGCTGCACACCGAGCACGATCTGGTTCGGCTGGACGCCGACCGAGCCCTCCTGGTCGAAGGCGAGGTGCGGCACCGGCTTCAGCGTGACGGCGATCTCGGTCACCTTGCGCGGCAGCCGCTTGCCGGTGCGCAGGTAGATCGGAACGCCAGCCCAGCGCCAATTGTCGACCTCGAGCCGCAGCGCGACGTAGGTCGGCGTCGTCGAGTCGGGCGGCACGCCCTCCTCCTCGAGGTAGCCAGGCACGTGCTCGCCGCCGACGACCCCCGCGCTGTACTGGGCGCGCACCGCCATCTCGTCGACCTTCGCCGGGTCGGGCGCATGGATCGCGTGCAGCACCTTGACCTTCTCGTCGCGCACGTCGTCGGCCGAGAAAGACGTCGGCGGCTCCATGCAGAGCAGCGTCAGCAGCTGCAGCATGTGATTTTGGACGAGGTCGCGCAGCGCACCGGCGCTGTCGTAGTAGCCGGCGCGGCCGCCGATGCCGAGGTCCTCGGCGGCGGTGATCTGGACGTGGTCTACGTAGTTGCGGTTCCAGATCGGCTCGAAGAGGCCGTTGGCGAACCGCAGCGCCAGCATGTTCTGGACGGTCTCCTTGCCCAGGTAATGGTCGATCCGGAAGACCTGGCTCTCGTCGAGCACGTCGAGCACGTCGCGGTTGAGCTGCTTCGCCTCGGCGAGGTTGGTGCCGATCGGCTTCTCGATCACGACTCGGACCTCGGCGCCGTCCTTCTCGTTCAGCCCGTGCTCGCCGAGCTTCTTGACGATCACCGGGAAGAACATAGGCGCCGTCGAGAGGTAGAAGACGCGGTTGAACGAGATCCCCGCTTCGGCGTCGAGCTCGTCCTCGACCTTGACGATCTCGTCGTAGACGGTCGGATCGTCGAAGCTCCCCGGCACGAAGCGGGCGTGATCGATCAGCGCCGCGAGGACCTTCTCGTCCACCTCGCGGCGCGAGAACTCGCGGATCGCGTTGCGCGCCATCTCACGGAAGTCGCCATGCGGCATGTCGCTGCGCGACGAGCCGATCAGGTTGAACCGCTCGGGCAGCGCCCCCTCGTGGGCGAGGTTGTAGAGCGCCGGCAGCAGCTTGCGCCGCGACAGATCGCCGGTCGCGCCGAAGATCGTCAGCGTCGTCGGGCGGATCGGCACCCGCTCGAGCCCCTCGGCGAGCGGGTTCGTCAAAGCATCTCCTCGATCTTCTTCGTCAGCTCTCGCAACGCGGCCACATGATCGCCGCGCAAGCGGACGCGCTCGGCCGGCAGTCCGTGGTCGCGCAGCGTCAGTACGTCGCCGGTCGCCGCGCCGTTCTTGAGCTCGTTGAAGCTGAAGCCGGCGTCGGGCACCTGGATGTCCTCGTCGCCGTCGTGAATCAGCTGAAGGAAGAGGCCGGTCTTTGGACCACCCTTGTG
>CBFGZN010000251.1:0-3560 GCA_965653255.1 uncultured Solirubrobacterales bacterium
GGGATCGAGGTGGCGGTGTTGGTGGCGGTGTCGATCGCGGTGGCGTTAGGACTGGCGAGGTCGGCCACGTACAGGGTCTCCCCATTCGGCGTGATCGCGATCGTGTAGGGGGCGGTGCCGGCGGGGATCGTGGCGGTGACGGTGCTGGTCGCTGTGTCGATCACGCTGACGTCGCCGGAGAAGACGTTGCTGACGTAGACGCTCGAGCCGTCGGGAGCGATCGCGATCCCATGCGGCCCCGCGCCGACGGCGATCGGGCTGCCGGGTGTGTTGGTCGTGATGTCGATCGGCGTGACGTTGCCGCTGAAGAGGTTGGCGACGTAGGCGGTCGCGCCGTCAGGGGCGATGCCGATCACGCGCGGCGCGCCGCCGACCGGTATCGGCGTGCCGGGCGTATCCGTCGCGGTGTCCACGGGGGTCACGATGTTGGTCTGCTCGTCCGACACGTAGGCGGTTGCGCCGTCCGGCGTGATCGCCACTCCCCAGGGGCCGGCCCCCGAGCGCGATCGGCGCGTCGAAGACGCCCGTGAAGGCATCGAACGTCGAGACGTTGCCGCCGAGGACGGTGGTCACATAGCCAGCTCGCGGCCCCTCGGCGCTGGCGGCCGGAGCCATGCAGGCAGCCGCCGCAACCATCGTCAGAAGGGCCAGGAAGGGATTTCGTCGATCGCGCATGTCAGCGCCCATCGGCCCTGACAACTGGCAGCTCGACTGGCGCAACCCTCGTTGCAGGTAGTTGGCACCCGCGCGTGGTGACCCTGGCTGTTCTACACGCGGACGATCTCGAGTCCGCTGACGCCCTCGATCGGGTCGAAGTCGTCGTCTTGGGTGACTACGGGAAGGTTGTGCGCCAGAGCGGTGGCGGCGATCCAGAGATCGTTGACGTTGAGGCGCCGCTTCGATTCGGCGAGATGGATGCGCGGGAGCGCCCAGGCTGCCGCGACGCTGTTGTCGACCGGCAGGGTCTCGACGTCGGCGACCGTCTCCAGTGTCGCCAGGCGGCGAGCTCGAGTGTCGACGTCGGAGGCGGCAAGCACGCCGACGTGCAACTCGGCAACCGTGATCGGGGAGATCGCGCCCTCGTTGGGCAGCGACTCCTCGTCGAGCTCACGTCCTGATTCGCTGGCGATGAAGACGCTCGTGTCGAGCAGCCCCCGCTCGACCGCCGGAGTCACGGGAGCGGGCCGAGATCGTCGGTCGTCTCGCCCACGAGGCGGGCCAGGTCGGAGCGCAAGCCGGCATCTGCCTGGGTGGTGGCGAGCCGCCGGACCAGCTCGGCTTTCGGAAGCCAGCGCCGCCGCGGCTGCTCGAATGGGATCAAGGAAGCCACCGGATCCCCCCGCTTGGTGATCACGATCTGCTCTCCCGCGTCGACTCGGCGCAGGAGGTCAGCGGTGTTGTTGCGCAGGTCTCTGGAAGCGACCCTGATAGCCATGCTACGAGTGTAGCACCTTTGTAGCCCCTAGTTCCTGGCGGGTCCGCCAAACCGGAGGTCGCAGGTTCGAATCCTGCCGGGGGCGCGCTACGATCACCACTGTTTGGCGGACCGGAACCGGCGTGTCGGCCGGTACTGAGTTACGAGCGAAGCCCGCACCGCGTGGGCTTCGTGCTTCGGAGCGGCGCCAGGTGCCAGTCGAGCAATGCTCGATCGACAGCTAGAATCGAAGATGGCTCGCCTGTCGACAACTTTCAACCTGCTCAGAGGCGCGTACGGGCTAGCCCGTACGTATGTGTGGTGCGATTGCGGCCGTGATTGCGATTCTCTAATCCACTGGCGGTGCGTTCTCGACGGGTCGGCTAGCTACGCGACGCGCGAATCGGCGGCGCGCAGCAGCTCGGCTACGACCTCGCCTGGGCGCTCGCCTCGCGCGCGCGCGAGGCGGTCGAGACGAGCCGCGTCGTCGCCCGCCACGGTGACCTGGATCGAGAGCCGCGCGTTCGGGTTGCCCTCAGAGATGTGAACCTCGCTGGGATCCAGCGCGGCAAGCTCGGCGTCGAAGTCGCCAGGCTCAGGGTCGGGAGCGTTGGTGGGAAGCTTCGCCATTGCTCTACTCAATGATCTTACGCAGCGAACGACCTCCATCTGTGCGGCCGATCACCACGCGTCGCTCGACTGGCTGATGGCGAGGGCCCTCCGGGCCACGGACGTTCGGCTGGATCGCGTGACGGTTGCGAGGCAGTCGCTCGGCGTCCTCCGCGGCGATTTCCGCGGCGGCCGAGTTTGTTGATCGCGGCCTCCGTGGCGATCAGCTCGTGAATCACATCTGCCATGTCCCTTAGGTCTAGCGAGCCTGCCGGATGGGTGCGGCAGCGCGCGTCCTGCGATCGCCGGCCAGCGGAACACGCGCTGACCGGGGCGGCGTGCTCGCCGTCCCGGAGGCGGCTAAAGCGAGCCGTAGGAGCCCCGAAATGTTCCTCGTTTGTTCCTCGAACCAGCCTAGAACCAGTAGGACTGAGCGACGAGACCTCTGGCCGCCCTCTCCGGCGAATCCGCCGCAAAGCCGCTTCAGCCCTGGATGAATAGGACTGAAGCGGACTGAGTGACCACGCGAGCGACCGGACTCGAACCGGCGACCTCCGGCGTGACAGGCCGAAGGACTATGGCTCTGTAGAGCATGATTCATGCCGGATGCTCCCCGGATGTTCCTTGAGTTCGGTAGTAGATAAAGCCCAGCGCCATGCTGCGGTAGCTCTCAACGAACCGCTGCTGCGCCGTCCGCGAACGATTTAGCTTCCGGCGGTTCCTGCCAATCGACGCATAGAGAAAACCCCCCTCGAAGGCTCGCCGGATCGAATCGGCGTGGTCGGGATGGTCGCGAATGAGTCCCATCGCCACAGTCTCCAGCTCCGCATAGGCTGACCGCTCGGGTCGCCACCGTCGTAGCTTCATCCGATCATCTTCCTTATCTGCTCGGCCGAACGACCGAGCCCGTGGGTGTACTTGCCCAGCATCGTCGGCACGCTATGGCCGGCGGTGTCGGCCAGGTCCGCCAGATCAACGCCGCTCGCCCGCAGGATCGACACGTACGAATGGCGGAACTCGTGCGCTCGCGGATCCAGCTTGTGCGCCGCCATCAACGCCTGGATCTTGGCTCGCCGCTCACGCGCCAGCCTGAAGCGATCCCGACCACTGCTCTCCACCGGGTCGGGCAACTCAACGCCCAGCGCCGCAAGCTGCTTCTCAGCCCACGCCTCACGCGCCGGATGCCACACATCCCGATAAAAGTTCCGATTCCGCCAGAGCTTCCCGGCCGGGGTCGGGAACAACAGCGGCGTGTCGATCCGTGGAGGCAGCGCCTGGATCAGCTCAGCGGTCGAAGGTGGCACCGGCACCACCCGACCCGCGTTCGCCTCGCCGTGGTCGGTCTTCGTCCCCTGAAGCACCCGGCCCTCGAACGCCGTTCGGCTGACCGTCAGAGCCTCGCCGTCGAAATCACGGCGCTCCAGCGGAAGCAGCTCCCCGAGCCGCAGCCCGCAATCCGACAGAACGCGGATCATCGCCTCATTCGACCCCGCCTCGGTCGCCAGGGCATGCATCTGCTCGAAGCTCCACACCCGGA
>CBFGZN010000252.1:0-3535 GCA_965653255.1 uncultured Solirubrobacterales bacterium
GATGCCGACGCGCGGGAAGGCCTGGAACAGCGGTGTGCGCGCCGAGGCGAGCCCGGTGTCGCGGCCCTGCCAGAACGGCGAGTTGACCGATAGCGCCAACAGCAGTGGCAGATGGACACGCATCCGGTTGAACAGACGGATCCCCTCGGCCGGGCCGTCGACCCCGACGTGGATGTGCAGGCCGAAGGTCGGCTCGCGGCGGGCGAGCTCGCGCATCGAGCCGTAGACCGCCTCATAGCGCGGTCCAGTCGACACGACGGTCTCGTGCCAGACCGTCGACGGGTGGGTGCCGGCGCTCGCGGCACGCAGCCCGAGCGCCGACAGCTCGCGGTCGAGCTGGTCGCGCAGCGAGCGCAGCTCGTCGTGGACGCCGCTCGCCGTCTGGTGGACGCCGGTGCTCAGCTCGAGCGCCGAGGTGTGCGTCTCGCGCGTGACGTGGCCCTCCATCGACTCGGGCAGCCGCGGGAGCACGCGGTCGATCTGTTGGGCCAGCGACCAGTCGTGCGGGTTGAGCAGCATCACCTCCTCCTCGGCGCCGAGCGTGTACTCGTCGCCGCCCTGCCAGACAGCCCAGTCGGGGAGCCGGGCGCTCATGCCGCACGCACCGTGATGTCGCGAGACTCGAAGCGCATCGCCGCGTCGATGAGGCCACGGAACAGACTCGCCTGCTCTCGCCGCTCGATCAGGCTCTCCGCATGCCACTGGACACCCACGGCAAAGTCGCGCGCAGGCGCCTCGATGCCCTCGACCACCCCGTCCGGCGACCAGGCGACGGCACGCAGGCCGTTGCCGATCCGGTGGACGCCCTGGTGGTGGAAGGAGTTGACGGTCGCCGTGCGGGAGCCCATCAAGCGCGCGAGCCGGCTGCCGGCGGCAACCGTCACGTCGTGGATCGTGTGGTCGGCCCCCTCGCGCCGGCGATGGTCGATCGTCACACCAGGGCGGTCGGGAAGGTGCTGGTGCAACGACCCTCCACGCGCGACGTTGAGCGCCTGCATTCCGCGGCAGATTGCGAGGATCGGCAGACCGCGGTCGTCGGCCTGGCGCGCCAGCTCGAGCTCGAAGCGGTCGAGCGCCGGCTCGATCGGGCCGAGCTCGGGGTGCGGCGGCTCCTCGTAGGTCTCGGGATCGAGGTCGGGCCCGCCGGAGAGGCAGATGCCGCTCAGCCGCTCGAGCAGCGGCTCGATCGCCTCGAGCTCGAGCGGCGGCATCACGACCGGCAGTCCGCCGGACGCCTCGATCGCGCGCAGATAGGTCAGGCCGAGCGCCATCTCGCGCCGCGGCGGATCGGCCTGTGGCGTCTGCTCGATGCGCTCGGCGAAGCGCACCTCCGAGGTCGTCACGCCGATCAGCGGGCGGGTCGGGGTCAGGTCAGAAGCCACGTGTCTTTTCCTCCTCCGTCGCGCGAGCTGTTGACGATCAGGGAGCCGCGCGTGAGCGCGACCCTGGTGAGCGCGACTGGCGCCGTCACGGCGCTGTCGCCGACGCCGATCACGAACGGCCGCAGGTCGACGTGGCGCGGCTCGAGCCGTCCGCCGCAGACAGTCGGCTGGGTCGACAGCTCGACCAGCTCCTGGGCGATGTAGCCGCTGGGCTGCGCAGCGACCTTGCGTCGCACGTCCTCGCGCGTGCGCGGGCTGACGCGCGGGCAGACGACGACTCCATCGCCGCCGTAGCCGCTGCGCGGCTTGACGACGAGCTCGTCGAGGCGCGGGAAGACCTCGTCGAGGACCTCCGGGTCGCCGAGGTCGTAGCTGCGGACCGACTCGATCAGCGGCTCCTCGCCACAGTAGAAGCGCACCATCTCCTCGACGTAGACATGCGCGAGCTTATCGTCGGCGACGCCAGTGCCGAACGGGTTGACGACCGCGAGCGTTCCGGCGAGCAACGGCTCGAGCAGCTGGTCGGCGATCCAGGTCGGCTCGCCGTCGGACGTCCGCAGGCGGTCCTCGTCGGTGCGGCGGTAGATCACGTCGATCGCCCGCGGCGCGCCGGCGTCGTTGCGTGCGTAGAGGCGGTCGCCATCCTGCAGCAGGTCATCGGGGCGCAGGATCGGGATGTCGAGTGCCGCGGCGAGCGCGCGGTGCTCGTACCAGGCGCTGTTCGACGGGCCATCCGAGAGCAGCGCGACCGTGGGACGCTCGACACCGGGCGGTGCCGACGCGCGCAGAGTGTCGGCGAGCAGCAGCAGCGCACGGCGCGGATCGAGCCGGTCGGGGGGAGGGGAGAACGGCAAGCTCGCGTCGACCGCCTCGCGCGCCGCGAGGGCGTAGGCGATTCCCGACGGGGTGCGCATGTTGTCCTCGAGCACCATCAGCGCGCCGTCGCCGTCGCGGACGAGGTCGAGGCCCGCGATCCAGCCGAACCTGCTCGGCACGCGGCCGATCAGGTCGCGCTCGAGGTGATCGGCGGTCTCGATCACGCGCTCGGGCACGATCCCCGCGGCGACGATCGCGCGCTCCGCGTAGACGTCGGCGACGAAGGCCGCCAGCGCTCGACCACGTTGGGCGAGGCCGCGCCGCAGCAGGCCCCAGTCGGCTGCGCCGATGACCCGCGGAACCGGATCGACCAGGAACGGCGAGCGCTCGGCGCCCGAGCCGAAGCCGACCCCACGCTCGTCCAGCGTCGCCTGCACGGCGGCAGCCGTGGCGTCGAGGTCCGCCGTCGCGAACGCATCCATGGTGATGGTCACGCTGCCCAGGCTAGGCATCCGCAAACTGATCCACCTTGGCCCAGTGGACAAACCGTCCACCGTCGTTCTCGCCTCAGAGGAGTGGATCGAGCCGGCGCAGCAGGTGCTCGACGATGCGCGCCGTCGCACCCCAGACGAAGTGGCCGTCGACGGTGTAGGTAGGCGTCTTGAACGGCACGCCGCGGCGCGTCAGCCGCTTGTGCTCGTGGCCGCGCACGAGATCGCCGAGCGACAGCTCCAGCACCTGGGCGACCTCGGTCTCCTGCGGTACCCAGGTCTGACCAGGCTCGATCAGACCGACGAACGGAAAGACGCGGTAGCCCGTCACGAAGGTGCCGACCGGCGGCAACGCGCCGACCAGCTCGACCATGTCGCGGGCGAGGCCGACCTCCTCCTCGGCCTCGCGCAACGCCGTCGTGCGCAGATCCTCGTCGGGGGAGTCCTGGCGCCCGCCCGGGAACGAGATCTCACCGGCGTGGCGACGCATGTCCGCGCGCCGCTCGGTGAAGACCGCGATCGGCTCGCCGGCACGGTGGAAGATCGGCACCAGAACCGCGGCGTCGGTTTTGCCCGGGGCGTCCAGCGCGGCCGCCTGCTCGGGGGTCAGCAGCAGCTCGCGCAGCTCGGCGGCGGTTGGCATGGGACGTATGATCGCGGCATGGCCTACGTCGACGACGCCGAGGGCTGGAGACGGCTGGTCGCGAGCCTCGCCCAGTGGTCGCGCGCGATCGACGGCGCGTCGGAGGGAATGCGCTCGATCGACCGCGACGGCGTGAATATCTACTACGAAGACCACGGCTCCGGGCCGCCGGTGCTCCTGAGCCACGGCTACAGCGCCACCGC
>CBFGZN010000253.1:0-3496 GCA_965653255.1 uncultured Solirubrobacterales bacterium
GTCCACGACGTCGTACAGTCGCCGCCCCAGCACCACGGCGCCGGTCTGCTCGAAGCTGCCTGCCAGCACTGCTTCGTCGACCGGGGAGCGGGGCTCCTCGAGCACCCAGGCGTGGATCGCCTCGCCGCCGCCGCTCTGCTGGCCGTCGTCGTCAGCGCCAGCGCGAGCGCTGCGCCCTACGGCCCGCACGCGAAGACGTGGCGCTCAGCACCGGATGGCGTCGTGAAGCTCGCACCGGGCGCTACGCGCTCCCTGCCACGCGGGGCTACTGACATTGATTGTTGGCGTGGCTCCTACCGACTGCGCCAGCGCCCGACGCGCGATGGCTACAGCTTCACGACAGCGCGCAGCACGCGCACGATCATCGGCTACGTGAAGGTCAACCGCGATCTGTTCTCCTACGCGAAGAGGCCGACCCGCTGCTACTACTGGCGCGGCTAGCAACCCCAGGACTCCGAACGTTCCGAGCGGGCCGCCATCGTGCGGCCCGCTCGCGTTCCTGGGGTCGCTGAGAAAAGAATCGGATATGCAGGCGGCGGGTCGCCACCTTCGCGGAGGTAGTGCCACACGAAGGGGCGAGAAATCGACCCTCACCGGAAGTCTGACCGCGAGCGGGTCTACCTTCCAGTACGTGACTCCTGCCGCGACGCTCGACGCGATGGCGAAGGCCGCCAGTCTGAATGCCCGCATTCAGACCCCCGCGATGCAGAAAGCCATCGCCCAGCTTGTCGAAAAGCACCGGATCATTCCGGCGGATCAGCAAGCGCTCATGGCGCGTCGGATCGCCAAACAGACCGGGTTGGACGAAATGGCCGCACGGATGCAACGCGACCTTGCCGCCCACAGCGCCTTTCGTGGCTTGGAGCAATGGCAGGCGCGAGCGCAGGAGATGCTTCGACAGCACGGCGTCCATGCGCGCCTCGCGGAGATCGCTCGCGTGTCGTTTGCCGGCGCGCCAGCGGCGGAGACGTGGACTTGGGAAGAGATCGGGCCGGACGCTGACGAGGGCGGCCGGCTGCCGGTACTCGGCTGGCTGCTGTCGCGGCCGTTGGTCACTCAGATCATGTTGCTTCACCCGGTGTTGGAAGCGCTGCGCGAGTTCGGCTACTTCCTAGAGGACGTGTCCGGCGAGGACATTCCCGATCCGGTTCAGTCCGGCAGCGGCGTGCTGCTGGCCGTCGCGGTCGTCTTGCTCGTGTTCATCCATGAGCGCATGGCTGACGACTCCTAGCGCTGGCGAACCGGCAGGTACCTTCGATGGGGCGAGTCTGTCTGGACTCGTCCACTGTCGCGAAGCGCGCCGTTGCCGTCGCCCGGCTAAAGCGCGCCGACCGGCAGCCGCCGGGCTTTTCGTTCCTTCTTCCCGGCGGCTCCTCTTAGATCAGGGGCGGCGGTCAGGTTCGACGCTCGGCCGCCGCCCCGCTGCGCAACCCCAGGAACGCCCTCAGCGCTCGCCTCGCGCCCGCTGTCGCCTTCCGCTGATTCCCTGGGGTCCTGGGGTCGCCCAGGCGATACTTGACGATAAGGCTCTAGACCGCTGCGGCAACCGTCGCGAAGGTGCCGCGCATGTCGGCGGCGGCCAATCAGCGACGGCTCGGCCGCAACATCGCTGCGGCCCGCTCGGCGGTCGGCATGTCGCAGATGGACCTAGCCGACGCGGCCGGGATGCACTTCACGGCGATCAGCCGGCTTGAGCGCGGCGAGCGAGCGCCACGCTTCAACACGCTGATCCAGGTTGCCTACGCGCTCAAGATGCCGCCAGGCGATCTGCTCGACGGCATCACGAAGCCCTAGCGGGCGGCAGCCTTGATCTTGGCTGTCCGCTCCGCCACCTTGCCACGGACCTTCTCGCCGTTCTCCCGGTAGTAGCCGGTCGCGTAGGCGCGGTCACAATGCTTGCATTGCGACGCTCGACCGTCACGCTTGCGGCGGTCCCGGTAGTAGCCGGTTTCAAGCGGCAGCACCGCGCCGCACTTGGTACAGGGCTTCTCCGTGACCGGACCCGGCGGCGCTATGTAGAGCGGTTTCCGTAGGGCGGCGACCAACAACAACGCTAAGCCGCTTGCCTACGGTGAGCTGCTCGGTCGCATTCGCGCGGTGCTGCGCCGTGCGGAGGGGCGCCCGCAGCGCGGTGTCGTCCGCCACCACGGGCTGACACTCGATCCGGTCACTCGGGCCGTGCGCCTCGACGGAACCGCCATTCACCTCTCGACGATGGAGTTCTCGCTGCTCCAGCGACTCGCCGACGAGCCAGACCGCGTCTACTCGAAGAATGAGCTGCTCCGTGACGTCTGGGGCTACAAGTCACTCGGCAAGACGCGCACTGTCGATGCTCACGCGTGCCGGCTACGGCGCAAGCTCGACACCGTCTCCGAACGCCGCTGGATCGTCAACGTACGCGGCGTCGGCTACCGGCTCACGGACCCGTCGCTCTGATGGCCGCGACAGTGGGCTGGTTGTTGGCGGCGGGGTTGGCGGTGATCGTTTTGCGGTTGCGGCGGCGGTTGGAGCTCGTCGCCGAGGCGGCACACGAGCTGCGCGGTCCTGTGGCGGCGTTCACCTACGCGGTGGCCTGGCTGCGGCGCGAGCCGGGTGGAGTGCGGCGGGCGTTGCGCTTCGAGACGGAGTTGGAGCGGATGCGGGTCGGGTTGGCCGACTTAGACGCGGCGCGTCGCGGCCGGCGAGCTCCGCTGCGGCCGCGAACCGTCGCACTCGAGCGTCTCGTCGACAGCGCGGCGGCAGGCTGGCGCCCGGCGGTGACGGAGCCTGATCGTGGTCTCACTGTCCATTGGCGTGCCGGTCCTGCGCGTGTCAGGGCCGATGGTGGCCGCTTGTCGCAGGCGTTGGGCAACCTGCTTGCCAACGCCGCCGAGCATGGATCGGGGCCGATCGAGATCCACGCCGTGCGCAAGGGCGCGCAAGCTGTGCTGGTCGAGGTTCGCGACGGCGGGCCAGCGATCCGGACGGGGCGCCGGCGCTCCCACGACCGGGGCCACGGCCTCGGCATCGCCGATCGCACGATCCGGGCGGCCGGGGGCACGCTCACACTCGAACGCAGCCGAGCGGGCACTGTCGCAGCCGTCGAGCTCCCGCTCGCCGAGAGCGAGGCGACGCGATGAGCGCGAAGACCCGCCGCCGTCGCGGGCTCGTGCTCCTGACGCTCGCGCTCGCCTGCGGGGCGCTGGCGGCATCGGAGGTGGGGGACAGGGTGAGTGAGGTCGAGGGCCGGATCGGCGTTCCCGTGCCGGTGGTGGTCGCGGCGCGCGACATCGAGCCTGGCACCGAGCTGGGCCGGACCGATCTGCGGGTCAGCCAGGTTCCGCAACGCTTTGCGCCGCCCGACGCGCCCACCATCCCGGCGGTCGTCGCCTTGCAGCTGTTCTCCTACCACGTCGCCCAGGCCCGTGGCTGCGAGATCGACCAGCCCCGCAACTTGGCGAAGAGCGTGACGGTCGAATAAGCGGTTCGTTTTTCGAATCACACCATTCATTAAATG
>CBFGZN010000254.1:0-3481 GCA_965653255.1 uncultured Solirubrobacterales bacterium
GCCTTGATCTCGTCGCGCAGTCCGGGCTCGTCGGGCCAGCTGCGCATCAGCCGGTCGAGCTTGGCGGTTGCCTCGGCGAGGTTGGCGCCGCCCGCCGCGAACAGCGCCTCGAACTTGGTCCGGTTCGGCGCGGAGGCGAAGAGCGGCATACCCATCAGGACCCCGTTCTCGGCGAGAGCTCGGGATGCGAGGCGTCCTCGAACTCGCGGAACAACCCGGTCACCACGAACGCGGTCTGCTCGCCGATGTCGACGGCGTTGTCGCCGATCCGCTCGAGGCAGCGGGCGATCAGCATCATGTGCATCGCCCACTCGCGCTGGTCGGCGTCGTCGCCGATCTCCAGCGCGCGGCGGAAGCACTCGCGGTTGAGCGCGTCGATCTCGTCGTCTTGGCGGACGAGGTCCTGGGCGAGCGCGGCGTCGCGGCGCTCGAAGGCGAGCTTGCACTGCTGGACGAGCGAGCGCGCAAGCTCGCCCATGCGGGCGATCTTCGCCAGCAGCTCGTCGTCGGCCGGCGGCTCGTGGCCTGCGAGCGGGACGAGCTTGGCCATGTTCACGCACTGGTCGCCCATCCGCTCGACGTGCTTGATCACGTGCAGGAGAGCCGCTACGAGACGCAGATCGCCGGCCACGGGGGCCTGCAGCGCGAGCAGCGACAGGATCCCCTGATGGACCTCGAGGTAGCGGCCGTCGATCCGGTCGTCGTCGGCGATCACCATGCTCGCCAGCTCGACGTCCTGGTGCAGGACGACCTCGATCGCGCGGTCGAGCGCCTGGCAGACGAGGTCGAGCCCGCCTAGCCCCTGATGCTCGAGCTGCGCGAGCTCGTCCTGGAACTGCTGTCGTGAGCTGTCGGGCATCGTGTCCTCCCTCCCTAGCCGACCTTGCCGGTGACGTAGGCCTCGGTGCGCTCGTCGCTCGGATTGGTGAAGACCGTCTGGGTCTCGTCGAACTCGACCATCCGGCCGGTGCGATGGCCGTCGTCCTCGAGCTGGACGGTGAAGAAGGCGGTCATGTCCGAGACGCGCGCCGCCTGCTGCATGTTGTGCGTGACGATCACGATCGAGTAGCGCTCGCGCAGCTCGAGCATCAGATCCTCGATCTTGCTGGTCGAGATCGGGTCGAGCGCCGAGCACGGCTCGTCCATCAGGATCACGTCGGGATCGGTGGCGAGCGTGCGCGCGATGCAGAGCCGCTGCTGCTGGCCGCCCGACATTCCGAAGGCGTTCGTCTTGAGCCGGTCCTTGACCTCGTCCCAGAGCGCGCCGCGGCGCAGCGCGCGCTCGACGATCTCGTCCATGTCGCCCTTCATGCCGAGCACGCGCGGGCCGAAGGCGATGTTGTCGTAGATCGACTTCGGGAACGGGTTGGGCTTCTGGAAGACCATCCCGATCCGCTTGCGCACCTCGACCGGGTCGACGGTAGCGCCGTAGAGATCCTGGTGGTGGTACTTGATCGAGCCGCCGACGGTCGCGCCCGGCACCAGGTCGTTCATCCGGTTCAGGCAGCGCAACAGCGTGCTCTTGCCGCAGCCGGACGGCCCGATCAGCGCGGTGATCTCCTTCGTCGCGATGTCGAACGAGATGTCGCGCACGGCGACCTTGCCGCTGTAGGCGACCTCCACCTTGTCGAGCTCGAAGATCGGCTCGCGCGCCTTCTCGGGACGGCTGCGCTTGCCCTCCAGCGTCGCGCTGCCGACGTCGAGCGACGTCTCGGCTGGGCTGCGCGGGACCGAGCGCTCGGGGGAGCGGTCGTCCTCCTGCTGACGGTGCGGGTCGGTCATCTGCTCAGCCACCTTTGGTCACCTACCACTTCTGCTCATAGCGATTTCGAAGCCAGATCGCGACGCCGTTCATGCAGCCCAGCAGGACCATCAGCACAAGGATCCCGCCGGCGGCGAGCGCCGCGTAGTCGTTGATCGAGTTCGACGGGCGCGTGATCCAGTCGAAGATCTGGATCGGCATCGCCGTGAACCGCGACATCAGGCTCGGATCGAACGACACGTACGTCGCCGCGCCGACCATGATCAGCGGCGCTGTCTCGCCGATCGCGCGCGACAGCGCGAGGATCACGCCGGTCGCGATGCCGGGGATCGCCGCCGGCAGCACCTGGCGCCAGATCGTCTGCCACTGGGTCGCGCCGAGCGCCATCGAGCCCTCGCGGATCGATGGCGGCACCGCGCGGATCGCCTCGCGGCCGGCGATGATCACGACCGGCAGCACCAGCAGGCCGAGCGTCAGGCCGCCGGCGAGCACGACGTTGCCGAGCGACAGCGGGCCGCGCACCAGGAAGGCGAGGCCGAGGATCCCGTAGACGATCGAGGGCACCGCCGCGAGGTTCTGGATGTTGACCTCGATCGTGCGGTTCAGCCAGCGCGTCTCGTCGGCGTACTCCTCGAGATAGATCGCTGTCGCGACGCCGACCGGGATGATGAACAGCGCACAGACCGCCATCAGCCAGAGCGTCCCGAGCAGCGCCGGCCAGATCCCCGCCTGCGCGGCGATCGACGACGGGAAGCTGGTGATGAAGTTGGTGCTGATCGTGCCGATGCCGTCGGCGACGATGTCGACCAGCAGCGTCGCGAGCAGCGCGAACGAGATCGCCAGGCAGGCGATCAGCACGTAGCGGAAGGCGCTTCCGCGCAGGCGCGCGGCTCCCTGGGAGCGGCCGATCGGCCGCAGCTCGGCGGCCTCCTCGAAGGCGGCTGCGGTGACGTCGGTCACTCGTACACCTGCCGGTACTTGCGCACGAAGCGGATCGAGATCATGTTCAGCACGAACGTGATGACGAACAGCAGCGCTCCGACGGCGAAGATCGTCTCGTACTGCAGGCTGCCGGTCGCCAGGTCGCCCTTGCCGATCGCCGCGATGTAGGACGTCATCGTGTACATCGGGTTCTCGGGGTTCGGCGTCAGCGCCGCGATCTGGCCGGCGGCGACGAGCACGATCATCGTCTCGCCGATCGCGCGCGACGCGCCCAGCACCACCGAGGCGACGATCCCCGACAGCGCCGCCGGGAAGACGACGCGCAGCGAGGTCTGGAGGCGGTTCGCGCCGAGTCCGAACGAGCCCTCGCGCAGCGACGCCGGCACCGCCGACATCGCGTCCTCGGCGACGGACGCGATCGTCGGGATGATCATGAAGCCCATGATGATCCCGGCCGACAGCGCGTTGAAGACGCTGACGTCGAGGTGCAGGATGTCGGTCAGCACCGAGGGCGTGAAGAAGGTCAGGGCGAAGTAGCCGAAGACGACCGTCGGCACGCCGGCGAGCAGCTCGAGGATCGGCTTGCAGGTCTTGCGCACGCGCGGGCGCGCGTACTCGCTGAGGTAGATCGCGGAGCCGAGTCCGAGCGGGATCGCGACCAGCAGCGCGATGCCGGTGACGAGGAAGGTGCCGCTGACCAACGGCAGCACGCCGAAGCTCTGCGGCTTAATGATCGGCGACCAGTCGGTGCCGAAGAGGAACGCGTCGACGCCGACC
>CBFGZN010000255.1:0-3475 GCA_965653255.1 uncultured Solirubrobacterales bacterium
GCCGCTGTCGCGCAGGAGCCCGCCGAGACCGAGGCCCAGCCCTACGACGACTTCGACATCGCCGTGATCCGGGCGCTGCAGGGCGACATGCCGGTCGTTCCCGAGCCGTATGCGCCCGCCGCGGCCGAGGTCGGCATCTCCCAGGACGAGCTGCTCGCCCAGCTCGAGTCGATGCGCGAGCGCAAGGCGTTGCGCCGTGTTGCCGCGATCCTCTACCACCGCCGCGCAGGCTTCTCGGCGAACGGGATGGGCGTCTGGGCGGTGCCCGAGGAGCGGATCATGGAGGTCGCGCCGCTGATGGCCTCCTTCCGCGGCATCTCGCACTGCTACCAGCGCCCGACGTACGAGGACTGGCACTACTCGGTCTTCACGATGGCCCACGGCCGCTCGAAGGAGGAGTGCGACGCGATCCTCGACTCGATCGCCGAGGAGTCTGGGATCGACGACCGCCGCACGCTCTACTCGTCGACCGAGTTCAAGAAGATCCGGCTGCTCTACTTCACCGACGAGCACCGCCGCTGGGAGGCTGAGCACGCTGGCTGACGATCGTTCGCGGGCGCTCTACGCCCGCGCCGTCGAGCTGCTGCCCGGCGGAGTCAACTCTCCGGTCCGCGCGATGCGCGCGATCGACCGCGACCCGATCTTCGTCGCCTCCGGCGCGGGCGCTGAGATCGTCGACGTCGATGGCAACCGCTACGTCGACTTCGTGTCCTCATGGGGTCCGCTGATCGCCGGGCACGCGCATCCTCGGGTGATCGAGGCGGTTGGCGCGGCAGCGGCGCGCGGCACCACTTTCGGCGCCCCGACCGAGGCCGAGGTCGAGCTCGCGGCCGAGATCGTCGCGCGGATCCCCAGCGCTGAGATGGTCCGGATGGTCAATTCCGGCACCGAGGCTTCGATGAGCGCGATCCGTCTCGCCCGCGCCGCGACCGACCGCGAGAAGCTGCTCAAGTTCGCCGGCGCCTACCACGGCCATGTCGACGGCCTGCTCGCCGACGCCGGCTCGGGACTGGCCACCGCCGGGCTGCCCGCGAGTCCGGGAGTCCCGGCCGCGCAAGCCGCGGCGACGATCGTCGTCCCGTGGAACGACCGCGCGGCGGTCGAGCGGGCGCTTGCCGAGCATGAGGTCGCGGCGATCCTCGCCGAGCCATACCCGGCGAACATGGGGCTCGTCCCGCCGGCCGGCGCACGCGGCGCTGAGGGCGGCCCAGCCGGCGAGCCCTTCCTCGCCTTCCTGCGCGAGCAGGCCAACCGCAACGGCGCGCTGTTGGTCTTCGACGAGGTCATCAGCGGCTTCCGCGTCGCCCGCGGCGGGGCCCAGGAGCTCGAGGGCGTGACGCCCGACCTGACGGTGCTCGGGAAGATCATCGGCGGCGGGCTGCCGGCCGCGGCCTATGCCGGCCGCCGTGACCTGATGGAGAACGTCGCCCCGGCCGGCGACGTCTACCAGGCGGGAACGCTGTCCGGCAACCCGCTCGCCACGGCCGCCGGTCTCGCGACGCTCGCGCTGCTCGACGACCAGGCGTACGCCCACCTCGACGTGCTCACGGCGGCACTTGCCGCCGGCCTGCGAGCTGCCGCGGCCGACGCCGGTGTCCCCGTCCACGTCAGTTGCACGACCGGTCTCCTGACGCTCTTCTTCCACGACGGCCTGGTTGCCGACTACGCTGACGCCAAGGCCGCCGACGCCGATCGCTTCGCGGCCTTCTGCCGCGCGATGCTCGATCGCGGCGTCTACCTGCCCCCGTCGCGGTTCGAGGCTTGGTTCCCCTCGCTCGCCCACACCGACGACCAGATCGAGCAGACGCTGGCGGCGGCCGCCGAGGCATTCCGCGAGGTCGCCGCGTGAGCGCGCTGCGCGGAGTCGCCGCCGCGGTCGATCCCGCGCTCGCCGAGCACGCGGTCGAGGACCCCGGGCCCGACCGCTTCGCCGCTGTCGTCACCGATCCCGACCGCCTCTTCACGCTCGAGGCAGTCCATGAGGGCTACCTGCTCCACTATGGCGAGCCGCGCGCATTCGCCGGGATGGACGCCGATCTGCGCCTGCTCGCCGGCGACGCGCTCTACGCGCTCGGACTCAGTCGAGTGGCCGATCGTGGCGACCTCGAAGCGGTCGCGGAGCTCTCCGACCTGATCACCGAGGCGGCCCGCGCCCACGCCGAGGGCGAGCCCGAGCGAGCCGCCGCCCTCTGGTCTGACAGCGCGCAACGGCTCGCGTAATTAGAATCCGCCGTCGCGCGCCCGACCCCCGGGTGCCCTACTCCCCAGCAGTGGCCGACCTCCCCGACAAGCACAAGCGCAAGTCGCGCTACACCGCCGACCGCAACATGCCGGGCGCCTTCGAGGGCGAGACGGTCACGCGGCGCACGTTCATGACCGGTGGCGCGCTTGCCTACGGCGGCATCGCGACGGCGATGTTCGGCCTGCCTGCGCTCGGCTTCGCGCTCGGCCCGATGTTCGAGGACGGCACGCCGGAGACCTGGCAGGACGTCGGCGGCCTAGACGACTTCAACCCGGAGACCTACGTCCCGGTCGTGATGAATCTCGTCCCGTCGATCGGCGAGGCGGGCAAGACCACGGTCTACGTACGCAAGTTCGATCCCGGCCGCGACGCCGAGCGCAACTCCGACCTGCCCTACGTCGCGATCTCGACCCGCTGCGCCCACCTCGGCTGCCCGGTCCGCTACATCCAGGCTTCGCAGCGCTTCGTCTGCCCGTGCCACGGTGGCGTCTACGACTTCGAGGGCAAGGTCGACGGCGGACCGCCGGTTCGCCCGCTCGACCGCTTCTACACGCGCGTGCGCAATGGCCGCGTCCAGGTCGGCGACCGCTTCTCGGTCAACTCCGAGCTTGAGCGCTTCCCGCATCCGCGCGATCCGTCGAACCATCTCGACGGGCTCTGGGAGTACCTCTACCCCGGTAGGCCGAGCACATGAGCTTGGTGCCGAAGTTCCTCCGTCCCGCGCCGCCGCGACCGGCCGAGCGCGATGGCGCGACGCCGACGCCGCTCGAGCGCGCCAAGCACAACGGCGCCGAGGCTGGCGCGGGCGTGCTCGGCTACCTCGACGAGCGCACGGGCGCCAGCCCCTTCCTGCGCGGCTTCCTCTTCCGCAAGGTCCCGAAGGGAACGAACTGGTTCTACACGCTCGGCTCGGCGACGATGTTCGCCTTCGTCTCGCAGGCCGTGACCGGCGTCTTCCTGGCGATGTACTACGAGCCGGACCCGTCGCGCGCCTATACGTCGGCCGCCCACATCACCAACGACCTCTTCCTCGGCGAGCTCGTCCGCGGCATGCACCGCTGGGGCGCGACGGTGATGATCGTCCTGCTGTTCCTGCACATGGGCCGCACCTTCGTCTTCGGCGCCTACAAGTACCCGCGCGAGCTGAACTGGGTGATCGGCGTAGTGCTGACGGTGCTGACGCTGATGATGGGCCTGACCGGCTACCTGCTGCCGTTCGACCAGCGGTCGTTC
>CBFGZN010000256.1:0-3404 GCA_965653255.1 uncultured Solirubrobacterales bacterium
GAGCGCGACGGCGACCTGACGATCTACCGCGTCGGTGGGCGTTCGACGATCTTCCCGCGTGCGATCTGGCGCCAATGGCGCGGCCTCGTCCCGGACGCCGACGTCGTGCTCGAGATCGTCAATGGGATCACCTTCCTGACGCCGCTGTGGCTGCGCACGCCGCGGCTGGTGCTCGTCCACCACATCCACCGCCGCCACTACGTCGAGGAGATGGGCCGGCGGCGCGGGAAGGTCGCCGCCTTCCTGCTCGAGACGCTGCCGCTGCGGCTGCTCTATCGCGACGCCCGCTTCCTGACGGTGTCGGAGTCGGCCGCGACGGAGATCGCCGAGCATGGCGTGCCGGCCGAGTCGATCGAGATCGTGCGCAACGGTGTCGACCTGGTCCCGGTCGGCGACGCGCGCGCCGATGGGCCGACGCTGCTCTACCTGGGCCGCCTCAAGCGCTACAAGCGGATCGAGTTGCTGCTCGACGCACTCGAGCGGGTGCCGGACGCGCGCCTGGAGATCGCGGGCGACGGCGAGCACATGGCGGAGCTGGAGCAGGAGATCGCGCGGCGTGGGCTCGACGATCGGGTGCGTCTGCACGGCCACGTCGACGAGCGGCGCAAGCGCGAGCTGCTGACCTCCGCGTGGGTCCACGTGACGGCGTCGTCGAACGAGGGCTGGTGCCTGACCGTGATGGAGGCGGCGGCCTGTGGGACGCCAAGCGTGGCGATCGCCGAGGGCGGGCTGCGCGAGTCGATCGTCCACGACGAGACAGGACTGCTCGCGGACGACGTAGAGGGACTCGCAGACGCGGTCGCGCGGATCGTCGCCGATCGCGAGCTGCGCGAGCGGCTCGGCGCGCGAGCGGCCGCCCGCGCCGCCGAGTTCAACTGGGACGCCACGGCCGGCGCGACCCTCGCCGCGTTGGAGGCCGAGTACGCCGAGGGCCGGTCGCCGGCGCGCTCGCTGTCGGACCTTGCCCAGAGCGACTTCGGGCGCGCCGGCGGGCTTGCCGCCGCCGTGATCGTCAGCAACGTGATCGCGCTCGTCTTCACCGTCGTCTTCGCACGCCTGCTCGGGGCCGGCGGATACGGCTCGCTCGCCGCGCTGCTGTCGGCGTTCATCATCCTGATGGTCCCGGGCTCGGCGCTGCAGATCGCGGTCGCGCGCGAGATCTCCGCCCCCGGTCCGGGCGGCGGAGCCGGCGTCCGCCACTGGATCTCGCGGATCGCGCTCGGCGCCGTGTTGGTGGCAATCGCGGCGGTGGCGCTGCGTGACGTGCTCGGCGCGATACTCAACGTCGACCAGGTCTGGGCGGCGGCCGCGGTACCGGTCTGCGCGTTCCTCTGGATGATCGTCTCGGTCGAGCGCGGGGCGCTGCAGGGCTACCGCCGCTACCGCATCGTGGCCGGCAGCATCATCGGCGAGGCGTTCGCGCGGCTCGCCTTCGGCGTCGTGCTCGTGCTCGTCGGCCTCGATGTGACCGGCGCCTTTCTCGCGACACCACTGGCGCTGGTCGCGATCGCGCTGCTGCTAGCGCGTCCGCTCGCCCAGGAGCTGCCCGAGCGCCGCGACCGCCGGCCGCTGCTCGACCTGCTCGCCGGGGCCTGGATTCCGGTCATCGGCCTGACGCTGCTGTTCGCGCTCCAGGAGGTCCACGTGATCGTCGTCAAGCACGAGGTCTCCGACGAGCTCGCCGGCTCCTACGGCGTTGCGGCGGTCGCCGCCAAGGCGATCATCTGGGTCGCCGTCGGGCTCGGCATGTACCTGCTGCCGGAGGCGGCGCGGCGCAGCCACGAGGGCATCGACCCGCGCCCGGTGCTGATGCGAACGCTGACCTTGATCGCACTTGCGGCACTGCCGATGGTCGCGCTCTACGCGGTCGCCGCCGAGCCGCTGCTGCGGACGGTGTTCGGGCCGGATCTAACCGGCGCGGCCGACGCGCTGCCGTGGCTCGGCCTGGCGATGGCGCTACTGGCCTGCGCCTACCTGTCGGTCCAGTACCTGCTCGCGCTCGGACGGTCGAGCTTCATTTGGGTGCTGGCGGTCGCCGCAGCGCTGGAGATCGGGCTGCTGGCGTTCGTCGGCGCCGACCTGACCGAGGTCGCGATCGTGCTGTTCGGGCTCCAGCTGTTCTGCGCCGTCACGATCCTCACGCTGTCGCTGCGCGCCCGTCCTAGGGAGACTCTCGCCGCGTGAGCATGCGCGAAAAATGGCGGCTGTTCCGCCGCGAGCAGGAGGACCCGGAGCCGTTCTACTCGCTGCTGGCGCGCGAGGCGGCCGCCGACCTCGACCGCCGCTACGGGCCGCTGCGCGGCCAGCGGGTGCTCGACCTCGGCTGCGGGCCAGGCTTCTACACGGCGGCGCTGCGGGCGACCGGCGCCGAGGTGACACCGATCGACAACTCCGAGGAGGAGCTCACGCTGGCAGGCGGACCGCCGGAGGGCGCGCTGATCGCCGACGCCGGGGCGCTGCCGCTCGCCGACGGCTCGGTCGACGGCGTCTTCTGCTCGAACCTGCTCGAGCACACGCCCGACGCCGCGCCGGTGATCGCGGAGATCGAGCGCGTGCTGCGGCCGGACGGCTGGGCGTACGTATCGTGGACCAACTGGTACTCGCCATGGGGCGGCCACGACATGACGCCCTACCAGTACCTAGGTCCCGAGGGCGGGCCCCGGCTCTACGAGCGCCGCCACGGCAAGCCGCGCAAGAACGCCTATGGCGAGGGACTGTGGGCCTGTCACATCGGGCCGACGCTGGCGCTCGTGCGGGCGCGACCGGCGCTTGCGATCGAGCGCGTCGAGCCGCGCTACTGGCCGTGGGCGGCGCCGATCTGCCGCGTGCCAGGACTGCGCGAGCTGGCGACCTGGAACTTCGGATGCGCAAGCTTTGAGCGGGTTCCCCGGGGCGCTGGATGCGGTGCGCGGCGTCGACGGATGGATGACCGAGGCCCAGCTGCGGCGGCTGTGGGACGCGGCGACGGCGGCGCCTGACGACGCGACGATCGTCGAGATCGGCAGCTTCCACGGACGGTCGGCGATCGTCCTTGCGCTCGGTGCGAGAGACGGCGCGCGTGTCTGGGCAATCGACCCGCACGCCGGCAGCGACCGCGGCCCAGGCGAGATCCGCGGCGCGCTCGACACCGGCGAGCTCGACAAGGTGACGTTCCACGCCAACCTGGCCGCAGCCAGCGTGGTCGACCGCGTCGAGCACGTGCGGCGCTTCTCCGACATGGCACACGGCGACGTGCCGGGTGCGATCGACCTGCTGCACGTCGACGGCGCCCACCGCTATGCGCCGGCCCGCGACGACATCGCCAACTGGGGAGCGCGCGTGCGGCCCGGCGGGCGGATGCTGATCCACGACTCCTTCAGCTCGATCGGCGTGACGGGCGCCCAACTGCGGCTGCTCGTCTTATC
>CBFGZN010000257.1:0-3349 GCA_965653255.1 uncultured Solirubrobacterales bacterium
CGGTCGCGACGTAGGTCTTCGGCAACGGCAGCAGCCAGCGCTGGGCGCGGGTCATCTTCCCGACGAGGACGAGCAGCAGTCCCGTGGCGAACGGGTCGAGCGTGCCGGCGTGGCCGACCTTCGTCTTGCGCGGCAAGGTGCGGCGGACGCGGGCGACGCAGTCGTGCGAAGTGATCCCGGCGGGCTTCGGGTAGAGGATCACCCCGCTGGGAGCTGTCATCGCGGCGGGATCAGCCGGCGAGCTGGGCACGGACGCGCTCACGAATCGCCTCGGTGACCGCGTCGATGTCGAGCTCGGTCGTCGCGCCGGCCGCCTGACGGTGTCCCCCGCCGCCAAAGCTGCGGGCGATCTCCGAGACGTCGACACGGCCGTCGGTGGCGCGCAGCGAGACCTTGCGCTTGCCGGCACGGTCGCCGGTCAGCTCACGTACGAGCACGGCGACAGCGGTGCCCTCGACGGCGCGCGCGTGGTCGATGATCCCCTCGGAGTCGTTCTCGACCGCGCCGGTCTGCTCGAAGTCCTCGGCGGTCAGGTGGAGCATCGTGACCGTCCCGCCGTCGAAGCGACAGATCGTCGACAGCGCGCGCTGCAGCAGCGTGATCCGCTCGACCGGCAACGACTCGTAGATCCGGCTGTAGAGCACGTGCGGCTGAACCCCGGCCTCGATCAGCTCGGCGGCCATCATGTGCGCCTCGGCCGTCGTGTTCTCGTACATGAAGCGGCCGGTGTCGGTGATCAGCCCGACGTAGAGAGCGCGCGCGATCTCGGTGGTCAGCTCGGCCCCGAGCTCCTTCGCTAGCCGCCAGACGATCTCGGCCGTGCACGAAGCGCGCGGGTCGACGAGGTTCGCCGTGCCGAAGCGCGTGTTGTCGTGGTGGTGATCGATGTTGAGGATGTGGATGCCCTCGCGCTGCAGGAAGTCGACCGGCATCCGGTCGATGTTGCCGCAGTCGAGGAAGACCGCCACGCGCTCGTCCATGTCGGCCGGCGGAGCGCCGACGATGTCGCGGTTCTCCATGTCGCGGTACTCGTGCGGCAGCGGGAACTCGTCCGGCGAGAGGTACATCAGCGCGTCCTTGCCGAGCTGGGTCAGCACGCCGTGCATGCCGAGCAGCGAGCCGAGCGCGTCGCCGTCGGGATTCTCGTGCGTGGTCAGCAGGAACTTCTCCGCCCCACGCAACTCCTCGACGACGTGGTCGAGCTCGGTTCCGACGCCACTCACGATTCCCGTTGCTCCCCGTCGACCTCGTCGAGCAACTGCGAGATCCGCATCCCGCGCTCCAGCGCTTCGTCCTGCTCGAACTCGAGCGCGGGCGTGTGCTTGATCCGCAACTCGCGCGCGATGCCGGCCTGGAGGAAGCCGCGCGAGGACTCGAGGCCCTCCATCGTCTCGGCACGCTCGTCCTCGTCGCCGAGCACGCTCACGTAGACGCGCGCGTGGCGAAGGTCTGGGCTCGTGTCTACGGCTGTCACAGTGACGAATCCAACGCGGGGGTCTTTGAGTCCCCCAGCGATTCGGGCGGAAAGGACCTCCCTCAAGGCCTCATTCACGCGCCGCATGCGGTCGGCGGGCATCCTAGCGGCCCCCGCCCCTACTGAAGGGTCTTCTCGACCTGCCGGGTCTCGTACACCTCGAGCAGGTCGCCCTCTTTGACGTCGGCGAAGTTCTCGAGCACGATGCCGCACTCCATCCCGGTCGTGACCTCGCGGACGTCCTCTTTGAAGCGGCGCAGCGATCCGATCCGGCCGTCGTAGACGATCGTGCCGTCGCGGACCAGGCGGACAGTTGCGCCGCGGCGCACCGAGCCGTCGGTGACCATCGAACCGGCGATCGTGCCGACCTTCGACGCCTTGAAGGTCGCGCGGATCTCGACGGTGCCGACGGTCTCCTCGACGTCCTCCGGCTCGAGCAGGCCCTCCATCGCGGCACGCAGCTCCTCGACGACCTTGTAGATGACCGAGTAGCCGCGGATCTCGACGCCCTCGCGCGAGGCGACGGCACGTGCGTCGCCGACCGGACGGACGTTGAAGCCGATGATCACCGCGTTCGACGCCGACGCCAGCATGACGTCGGACTCGTTGATACCGCCGACGCCGGTGTGGATCAGGTTAACCGTGACCTCCTCCTGCGGCAGCTTCGCGATCTCGTCGGCGAGCGCCTCGAGCGAGCCCGCGACGTCGGCCTTGACGATCAGCGCCAGCTCCTTGAGCTCGCCCTTCTGGGCGCGTGCGAGGACGTCCTCGAGCGAAACCTTGACGCCGGCGCGACGGGCCAGCGCCTCGGTCTTGAGCCGGTTGGCGCGCTCGCCGGCGATCCGCCGCGCCTCACGCTCGTTGCCGACGACGCGGAACTGCTCGCCGGCCTCGGGAACTCCGTCGAAGCCGAGGATCTCGACCGGGGTGCCGGGCGTGGCGGACTTGATCCGCTCGCCGAGGTAGTCGTGCATCGCGCGGGCACGGCCGGGATGCTCGCCGGCGACGATCGCGTCGCCGACCTTGAGCGTTCCGCGTGAGATCAGCACTGAAACGACCGGACCGCGACCCGGGTCTAGCCGCGACTCGATCACAACGCCCGAAGCCTCGGCATTCGGGTTGGCCTTCAGCTCCTGGATGTCGGAGAGCGTCGTCAGCGTCTCGAGCAGCTCGTCGAGATTCGTGCGGGCCTTGGCGGAGACATCGACGAACTCGGTGTCGCCACCCCAGTCCGCGGGGGTCAACCCCTGCTGGGCGAGCTCGCCGCGCACGCGCTGCGGGTCGGAGCCCTCCTTGTCGATCTTGTTGACCGCGACGACGATCGGCACCTCGGCGGCCTTCGAGTGGTCGATCGCCTCGGTGGTCTGTGGCATCACGCCGTCGTCGGCCGCGACGACCACGACGGAGATGTCGGTCACGCTCGCGCCACGGGCGCGCATCGCGGTGAAAGCCTCGTGGCCCGGGGTGTCGAGGAAGGTGATCGTGTGGTCGCCGTGATGCACCTGGTAGGCGCCGATGTGCTGGGTGATGCCGCCGGCCTCGCCCGCAGCGACCTCGGCCTCGCGGATCGCGTCGAGCAGCGACGTCTTGCCGTGGTCGACGTGGCCCATGACCGTGACGACCGGCGGACGCTCGACAAGGTCGGCGTCGTCGTCCTCGAAGACGACGTCGTCGCTGACCTCGTCGGCGGCACGAACGATCTGGATCTTCTTCTCGAAGCTGTCGGCGAGGATCTCGATCGCGTTTGCAAGCCGGCGGAACCCGGCAATGCGCTCGTGGCTGCGCTCATCCATGTAGAGCGCGCGGTTGATCTCTAGCTGGACGGCGTGGAGCCCGGCGGCGGGATTGCCGTAATGCTCGGTGATGAACCCGCCG
>CBFGZN010000258.1:0-3304 GCA_965653255.1 uncultured Solirubrobacterales bacterium
CGATCGACCCGATCAACCGCGAGAAGCTGCAGAACGAGTTCCTGCGCCTCCAGCACGAGATCCGCAAGACGATCGTCTTCGTCACCCACGACATCGACGAGGCGATCAAGATGGGCGACCGGATCGCGGTGATGAAGAAGGGCGGCAAGCTGGCGCAGTATGCCTCGCCGGCTGAGCTGCTGATGGCCCCCGCGGACGCCTTCGTCGAGGACTTCGTGGGGTCCGATCGGGCCCTGAAGCGGCTGGCGCTGCAGCGCGTGCGCGACATCGACCTCTGGCGGCCGGGGCTCGTGCGCGTCGGCGAGCCGGTCGCCGAGGCGCGCGCCAAGGTCGCCGACTCCGACCTCCCCTACCCGCTGCTGATCGACGCTGAGGGCAGACCGCTCGGCTGGCTCAGCGAGCGCGCGCTGGCCGGCGAGCGCGTCGAGCAGACCCTGCGCTCGGGGCCCGAGCCGATCGTCGAGCTCGACGACGTGCTGCGCGACGCGCTGTCGGACCTGCTGCAGAACGAGGCGCAGTACGGGCCGGTCGTCGACGCGCGCGGCGAGATCGCCGGCGTTCTGTCGATCGAGGTGATCGGCCATGCGCTGCAGTCCGATCCCGAGGACGTCCCCAGCGGGGCTGACGCATTGCTCGGGGAGGCCTGACCGCGTGCTCGAGCTGCTCGCCCAGGTGCAGATCCAGGACCGCTCGACCGGCAAGGCCAGCTGCATCGCCGACAACGGCTTCTGTCCGAGCTGGATCGCCGACAACCTCGACCGCTACGTCGACCCGTTCGTCCAGCACGTCTTCCTGACGCTCGCCTCGGTCGCGGTCGGCTTCGCGATCGCCTTCGCGCTCGCGCTGGTCGCGCACCGCCACCGCTGGCTGATCGCGCCGATCACCCAGGTGACGGGGATCCTCTACACGCTGCCGAGCATCGCCGTCTTCTTCCTGCTGCTGCCGCTGACCGGCCGCGGCAACCTGACGGCGATCGTCGCCCTGGTCGCCTACTCGCTGCTGATCATCTTCCGCAACATCACGACCGGGCTCGACAACGTGCCGAGCGAGACCAAGGACGCCGGGCGCGGGATGGGCCTGACCGACCGCCAGCTGCTGTGGCGCGTCGAGCTGCCGCTCGCGCTGCCGGAGATCATGGCCGGGCTGCGGATCGCGACGACGACGACCGTCGGCCTGGCGACGCTGGCGTTCTTCGCGGGCGCCGGTGGGCTCGGCGAGCAGATCTTCGCCGACATCAACTTTAAGTCGAACGTCGTCGTCGCCGGTGGCCTCGCGGTCCTGCTGGCGGCACTGCTAGACGGGCTGATCCTGCTCGCCCAGTGGGCGATCACCCCCTGGATGCGGGCGCGGACGGCATGACCACCACCTTTGCCTTCCTCGGCCAGTTCGGTGACGCGATCCAGTTCATCTTCCAGGGCGAGACCTCGCGCGAGGGAACCCAGATCGGCGGCTCGCAGTTCCTCGAGCTGACCTGGGAGCACGTCAAGCTGTCGGTCGTCGCGATGCTGATCGCCAGCGCGATCTCGATCCCGATCGGCCTCTGGCTCGGCCACATCCGCCGCTTCAGCTTCATCGCGATCAGTGCGTCGAACGTCGGCCGCGCGGTGCCGAGCCTGGCGCTGATCGCCTTCTTCGTCGCCTACCTTGGCGTCGGCTTCGCCAACCTGACGCTGGCGCTCGTCCTGCTAGCGATCCCGCCGATCCTGACCAATGCCTACGTCGGCGTCGCCCAGGTCAATCCCGAGACCGTCGACGCTTCGCGCGGGATGGGGATGAGCGAGCCGGAGATCGTCCGCAAGGTCGAGCTGCCGCTCGCGCTGCCGCTGATCTTCGGCGGGATCAAGACGTCGGCGGTCAACGTCATCGCAACCGCGACGATCGCTCCGCTCGCAGGCGTCACCACGCTCGGCGACCCGATCATCAACGTCTCCGGCTACGGCGACACGGGCCGCCTCGCGGCGGCGATCGTCGTAGCCTCGCTGGCCGTTCTCACGGAGCTCTCCCTCAGCGCAGTGCAACGGGCCGCGACGCCCGAGGGGATCAAGCTCGAGTCCAACCCGTCGCGGCGCAGACGAATGCCAACACGAATCCGGAGGGCAGCATCCACATGAATCGCAAGCTCTTGCTCAGCAGCTTGATGGCCGTCTTGCTGCTGTTCTCGTTGACGATCGCCGCCTGCGGCGACGACAACGAGAGCGGCGACAGCATCACGACCGTCGAGGACACGACCAAGGCGATCGAGTCGAACCCGGCCAACGAGGATGTGAAGATCGTCGTCGGCTCGAAGAACTTCACCGAGCAGAAGATCCTCGGCGAGATCTTCGCCCAGGGTCTCGCGGCGGCCGGCTACGACATCTCCACCGAGCTCAACCTCGGCGACGAGAAGACGGCGCTCAAGGCGATCAAGAGCGGGACGATCGACGCCTACCCGGAGTACACGGGGACCGCACTCGGCTCGTTCTTCGGCGTCGCCTCGGAGGACATCCCGACCGATCCGCAGGCCGCCTTCGAGCAGGCAAAGCAGGGCTTTGCCAAGGAGGGCCTGACCGCGCTGCCACCGACGCCGTTCACCAGCTCGAACGAGGTCGGGCTGACCGCCGACAAGGCGGCCGATCTCGGCGTCGAGAAGATCAGCGACCTGCAGGGCAAGTCCCAGGACCTGACGCTCTACGGCACACCGGAGTGCCGCCAGCGCCAGGACTGCTTGCTCGGCCTCCAGCAGGTCTACGACCTGCAGTTCAAGAAGTTCGTGCCGGTCGACATCAACCTGCGCCATGAGGTGCTCGAGAAGGGCCAGGCCGACCTGTCGATCGTTTTCACGACCGATCCGCAGAACGAGCGCGACGACCTCGTGCTGCTCGAGGACGACAAGGGGATGTTCCCGCCCTACAACTCGACGCTGGTCGTCCGCGATCAGACCGTCGAGGCAGCGGGGCCCGACATGCCGAAGGTCGTGGCCCAGGTCGAGAAAGGCCTCACCGGCGAGGTGATGTCCGAGCTCAACGCCCGCGTCGACCTCGACAAGAAGACCCCGAAAGAGGTCGCGACCGAGTACCTGCAGGAGAGCGGCCTCATCGATTAGACGAACTGGGGGCTCACGCCCCCAGACCCCCGCCGGCACCTGGCCGGCGGGCGGCAACGCCCCATGTGTGACGGCCGGCACGGAAGCCGGCCGTCACCGGCGTCACACTTGTAACTATGGTCACACGCCACGTCCTGTCGGATGGGACGCAGGTCACGATCAGGCCGATCGCGGCCAGCGACAAGCAGGAGCTCCAGGACGGCCTCCACCGCCTGTCCGACG
>CBFGZN010000259.1:0-3197 GCA_965653255.1 uncultured Solirubrobacterales bacterium
GCCAAGAACGGCCGCTGCTTGGGCAGCTCGATCGTCGCCGTCTCGAGCGCGGGCGGACCCTCGGAGATCGTCTCCTGGAGCGAGTCGCTGACCGACGCCCAGGCGGTAAAGGTCGTATCGAGCGCGACGAACAGCTCGCCCTGGGTCTGCGCGACCGGCGCGACCTCGCCCGCGGCCTGCTCGAGCGCCGGGAAGAAGCGTGCCCAGGCGGTGCGCGGCGCGTTCCAGTTGCGCATCACCGGCTCGAGCTTCTCGACGACCGGCAGCAGCTCGGCGAAGGTGCGGTTGAGCGACTCGCCGCGGCCGGCGAAGCCGGCGCCGAAGGTCTCGAGATTGGTCCGCGAGCCGACCCGCGTCGGCTCGTCGAACATGTTGAAGAAGTCGTCGATCTCCTCGGTCTTGGTCTGCGACGTGGCGGCCAGCGGGATCGTCGCGCCCTCGGCGTACCCCTCAGTCGACTCGCCCTTCGTGATCTCGACGTACTTGAGGCCGAGCGCGGAACGCGGGCGGATGACCAGCGTCGAGTCCTTGGGGAGCGGGACGATCCGCTCGTCGAGCTCGAGCGTCAGGTTGGCGGCGACGGCGCCGTTCTCCTGCGGGTCGGTCTCGATCACGGTGACGACGCCGATCCGCGAGCCGCCCATCCGGACCTCGTTGCCCTTGACCAGCCCGTTGGCGTTCGGCACGTTCGCCGTGAGGCTGTAGGTCGGCACGAACGGCAGGCCCTCGTTCGCGTTGTAGGAGAGGAAGACGGCGACCATCGTCACGATCACCGTGACCGCTCCGATCAGCACCGGGCTGCCGGAGAGCACCGAGGTTCCCGCGCGCCGGTTGCTCATCGACCCTCCCCGAAGAGATAGTCGAGCAGTGGCTTGGCGTCCTCGGAGTCGAGCGGCATGCCGGCGATCGCCTTGTTAGGCGCAATCGCCTGCTTGAGCTCCTCAGAGGACTTTGGCTCAGCCGCCGCCGCAGCGGCCGCCTTCACCGGATCTCCGTACTGCTGGAGTGTCGATCCGCAGTTCTCGGGATCGCGTCGAGGGCTATCGCCAGACCGTGAAACGCACAACCCATGGAACACCAGGCTCGACCGCACGTAGTGGCCCTTCGAATCGACTCCGTTGACGGTGCCGGTGTAGAAGTAGATGAGCTTCATCAGCTCCTCGATGCCACCGGTGTCGTCGAAGCTGCCGAACAGCTTCGCGAGGTTGTTCGTCGTCGGGCGCAGCGGACGGCCGAGCTCGTCGAGGTCGCCGATCAGCGGCCGGATTGCCGGGAACAGCTCGCGGGCGCGGTCGCCGAAGTCGCCGAGCGAGACGAGCGCCGGCGTGGCCGCCTCGAAGAACGGCCCGGTGCCCGCGACGGTCGCGTTGATCGCCTTCGCCTGGCTGTCGAGGCTGTTCAGCGCCGGCGTCATCTGGTCGGCGAGACCGGAGAAGCGGTCGGCGGTCGGCTTCAGCTCGCGCAGGAAGGCCGGGAAGCGCTCGAAGTTGCGCTCGATGTCATCGCCGCGCTCAGCGGCCGCGGCAGCCGTGGCGCCGGCCTTGTCGATGAAGCCCGCGGTCTCCTTGCGCTTGTCGACCCAGGCGGCGAGGACGGTGTCGGACTCGTCGATCAGCCGGCCGAGCAGACGATCCTGGTCGGCGAGCACCTTGATCCAGCCGTCGAACTCCTTCAGCGCCGGGTTGGCGCGCCGGACGGCCTCGCGCAGCCGATCGCCGTTGCCGGCGAGCCCAGCGCCGAACTCGTTGATGATCAGGCGCAGACCCTCGCGCTGCGGCAGCCGGTTGATGTTGCGCAACAGGTCCTCGCCGACCGGCGTGACGTTGTTGTCGGCCGGCAGCAGGTACTGGCCCTCGCCGCGACCGTCGTCGATCTGCGCGAGCTCCGCAGCGGGCGGCTGGCCCTCCTTGTGCGGCCGCGTCGGCGAGCACTCGATGAACTGCTCGCCGATCAGCGACTGGAGGCGGATCTGGCACTGGCGTCCTTGCGGAACGGGACGAAGGCCGGGTCGTCGATCTTCAGCACGATCGCCGCCTGGTTCTGCTCGGTGAGGTCGACGTCATGGATCGAGCCGACCACGACGCCGGCGATCTTCACGTCCTCGCCCGGGATCACGAAGCTGCCGTTGTCGAAGACGGCGCGGACCAGGTACTCGTCGCCGTCGTCGCCACCGGCGGCGATGCTGAACAGCGCGCCGATCGCAAGGCCCGCGGCGACCGCGATCGCGACCGCGCGGCCGCTGGTCAGCTTCTTGACGCGCGGATCCGTGCTCATGGCGTGCCGCCGATCACCTGCGACGGGTCGCAGTCCGCGTTGGCCAGCTCGCCCATGTCGACGAACGGCGCGGAGCCGTCGGCCGGGCGCGGAGCGGCCGAGCCCGGGCAGCGACGGAGGTTGCCGGTGCTGAGGTAGGGGCTCGAGCCGCGCTCGCCGGCGGGCTTCGGCGTCAGTGTGCCGCCCTCGGCGTCGTCGGTGAAGCTGAAGTTGTCGAAGACCGGCATCGAGCGCGCGTAGTGGCCGTTGGCGTCATACGGAGCCATTGCGCCACCGAAGCCGCGCAGCCAGGCAACCAAGTCGGGGGTGTAAGGACGGATGAAGCCCCAGATCGGCGTCGACTGCTGGAGCGACTTGCGCGCGCGCGGGAATGCCTTGTCGGCCATCTTCGACAGCGGCGGCAGATCGACCATCGTGTCGTAGAGGTCGTTGCCGGCACCGGGGCCGTTGAACATCTTGCGCAGCTCGGTGAAGATCGGGACCGACTCGGCGCCCAGGTTGCCGAAGCGGCGCAGGAAGCGCGGCAGCACCTTGGCGCTCGGACCGGACTCGACGACGAAGCGCTCGAGGTCGTCGATCGCCGGGCCGCGCAGCGACTTGAAGGTCTCGGTGCCCTGGCGCAACGCCGGCGGCAGGTCGACCAGGACCTCGTTCAGCGACCGGGTGTCGGCGCTCAACGCGGCGGCCGTGGTGCCGGCGTTGTCGACGAGGTTGGTCAGATCGGCGCTGCGGCTCTCGATCGCCCCCATCGCCTTCGAGGTCTCGACGAGTAACTCCTGGAAGCTCTCGCTGTCGCGGTTGAGCTCGCCGAACAGCTTGGTCGCCTGGGCGAGCGTCGGCGGGAAGTACTTGGCGGAGGTGTTGGCGTTCTGCTCCTGACCCGCGTACCAGTCGGCGAAGCCCTGGATGAAGTGGTCGAGACC
>CBFGZN010000260.1:0-3172 GCA_965653255.1 uncultured Solirubrobacterales bacterium
GAACCTCGAGCACCTGTCGTCGAACGTGGAGACGGTGTTCGAGGCGCTCGACGACGCCGACGTCCGCACCGCCGGCACGACCTACCTGATCTACCGCGGCCGCTACCGCCACGAGCCGGCCGGCGACTCGCGCTACCGCCGGATCGCCGAGGCGGCGCAGTTCCGCCATCCGACCTGGGGTGCGCGCGAGCTCTTCTACGCGGACCTCTTCGACTCGCGCCACACCGGCTGCTCGTCGACGCTCGGGATGCCCGGCCAGCGCGACCGCCACGCGGGCTGCGTCGGCTCGTATCTGGTCGAGCACGATCTGTTCGACTTCCTGCTGCTGTCGCTGCCCGACAACGACACGCACTCGCACCGTGCGGGCCCCGACGCCCAGCCGACGTCGATCGCCGAAGCCGACCGGGCGCTCGAGCGCGTCTTCCACGCCGCCGGCGGCGTCGACGCGTTTCTCGACGACCACGCGGTGATCGTGATGTCGGATCACTCGCAGAGCCTGGTCGAGCAGCCGCTCAACCTCGCCCACCACCTCGGCGACTGGCGGGTACTGACGCCGAGCGACAGCGCGCCCGAGGAGGCCGAGCTGGCCGTCTGCCCGGGCGCGCGCTCGGCGATGGTCTACGTCCTCAACCCGGCTCGGCGTGAGCGGCTGCTGCCGCGCCTGACGCGCCAGCTGCGCGGCATCGAAGGCGTCGACCTGACGACGTGGCTCGATGGCGACGACGCGGTCGTCGCCGGCGTCGTGGGGGAGCTGCGCTTCCGGCCTGGTGGCGAGCTCTTGGATGGCCGCGGCAGGCACTGGACGCTCGACGGCGATCTGTCGGTGCTCGACCTGACGGTCTCCGGCGGACGACTGGAGTTCGGCGACTACCCAGACGCGCTCGGCCGCCTCTGGTCCGCGCTCGGCTGCTCGCGCGCGGGCGACGTGCTGCTGTCCGCCACGCCTGGCTATGAGTTCGTCGACTGGGGCGGATCGCACCACCAGGACGGCGGCAGCCACGGCTCGCTGCACAGCTGCGACTCGCTCGGGGTGCTGCTCACCTGCGGAGTCGAAGCGCTCCTCGACCAGCACGCGCAGCCGCACCTGCGCGACGTGACCCCGATGATCGCCGCCCACTTCGGGCTAACCTCGTAGCGTGGGAGATCAGCCCGACTCTCCGGTCGCCCGCGGCATCGAGCCCCCCGCTGCCGCGACCGCGCCTGCACCGCCGCTCGCGCCTGGCGCCCGCCTGCGTGCCGGCGTCCGCAAGCCGCAGAACTGGCTCCAGCTCGCGAAGTTCTGTGCGGTCGGCGGCTCCGGCTACGTCGTCAACATCATCGTCTTCGCGCTCGCCGTCGAGGTCGGCGATCTGCACCATCTCGTCGCCGCCACGCTGGCCTTCCTGGTGGCCGTGACGAACAACTTCTGGTGGAACCGCCACTGGACCTTCCGCGCCCACGACGGCCACGCCGGGTTCCAGGCCGCGCGCTTCCTGGTCGTCAGCGTCGTCGCGTTCCTGTTCGCGGCGACCGTGCTCGAGCTGCTCGTCAGCAGCGCCGGCATGGCGGAGATTCCGGCGCAGGCGATCTCGATCGTCGTCGCGACACCGCTGAGCTTCCTCGGCAACAAGCTGTGGAGCTTCGGGTCCGGGGACTGGCGCGCCTGACGATGCGGTTCGCGCTCGGGCTGGTGTTGGCGTCGCTCGCCTTCGCGACGCCGGCCCACGCGGCGCCTGAGCTGAAGACCCCCAACTCGCAGACGGTCGCGCCGCCCGGCTACGAGCTGACCGCCAAGCAGGCGATCCGGATCGGCTCGCGGTCGGAGACGATCCGCGCCGAGCGCGCGCGCCATGACGACTTCCGCCCGGCGGCCTACACGCGCGGTCCCGCGCGCTGGCAGGTGAGCTGGTTCGACGGCGATCGCGAGGTCGCCCAGGCGCGCGTAGACGACCAGCTCGGCATCGTCCTCGAGGCCTGGACCGGCCATCAGGTGGCGTGGTCGATGGCGCGCGGCTACGAGGGGGCGTTCGGCCGCAAGCTCAACTCGCCCTACGTCTGGCTCCCGCTCTGCCTGCTCTTCCTGCTGCCGTTCATCGACCCGCGCCGGCCGTTCCGGCTGCTCCACCTCGACCTGTTGGTGCTGCTCGGATTCGGCATCTCGCACATCTACTTCAACCGCGGTGAGATCGGCGTGTCGGTGCCGCTCGTCTACCCGGTCCTGCTCTACCTGCTGGGGCGGCTGCTGTGGTCTGGCATGCGGCCGCGTGAGCGACCGCAACGGCTGGTCCCGCTGCTCCCGGTGACCTGGCTCGCGTTTGCGCTGTTCTTCCTCGTTGCCTTCCGAGTCGGGCTCAACGTCGTCGACTCGAACGTGATCGACGTCGGCTACGCGGGCGTGATCGGCGCCGACCGGATCGCCGACGGCGACGGCCTCTACGGCCCGGGCTTCGCCGCCGACGTCGAGCACGGCGACACGTACGGTCCGCTGACCTACCTCAGCTATGTCCCGTTCGAGCAGGTGCTGCCATGGAGTGGCGCTTGGGACGACCTGCCGGCGGCGCATGGAGCCGCGATCGCGTTCGACCTGCTGACCCTGCTCGGTCTGCTGGTGCTCGGCCGGCGGCTGCGAGCGGGACCGGCGGGTCGCGAGCTCGGCATCGCGCTCGGCTACGCCTGGGTCACCTACCCCTACGCGATCTTCGCGCTCCAGACGAACTCCAACGACACGCTCGTCGGGTTGCTGACCGTCGTCGCGCTGCTGGCGTTGACGCTGGCGCCGGCTCGACGTGGGCTGTCGGCGGCTGCGCGCGGCGTGAGCATCGCGCTCGCGACGGCGGCCAAGGTCGGTCCGCTGGCGCTCGCTCCGCTCTTCGCCACGGCTGACACCGGACCGACCAAGCGCGCAACGCTACGCAACCTGGCGATCTTCGTTGCCGTGCTCGCCGTCGTCCTCGTCGCGACCTTCCTGCCGTTCGTCCCGGATGGTGGCTTGCGCGAGATCTACGACCGCACGCTCGGCTATCAGGCCTCGCGGCGCTCGCCGTTCAGCGTTTGGGGCCAGATCGACAACGGCGAGACCTACCGCTCGGTCATGACCGGACTGGCGCTGCTGCTTGCCGTGGCGGTCGCGTTCGTGCCACGCCGCAAGACGCCGCTGCAGGTCGCTGCACTCGGGGCGGCCGTGCTGATCGCG
>CBFGZN010000261.1:0-3154 GCA_965653255.1 uncultured Solirubrobacterales bacterium
GCCGTCCCGGACCCGCTCCTCGGCAACCGTCGCGGTCACCAGCGCGCTGCCGTCGGCGCGGACCCTCATCGTCGCCGGACCGGCTGCGACGATGCGCTGATCGTCGATGCGAACGCCCGCGTCGCGATCGTCGAAGGCCTCGACGCCGTGCTGGCTGTCGCGGCGTCGATCGCATTCGCCGCCGCCGTGATTTGCTGGCCGCTGCTCGGCCGCCAGCGCTCCACGTCTGGATAAGACCGCTAGCCGAAGTCGCGCTCGGCGAGGCCTGACTGTCGCAAGATCGATCGGAATGTTTCGCGGGGGATCTGCTTGTGGCTGCCGCGCTGGGAGACGAAGGCGAAGCCGGCGCGTTCGAGGCCGGCCGCGATCTCGTTGGAGGAGTAGAGCCTAGGCACGCTCGAACGTCAGCCTGCGCACTTCGGGCGCCTCGACCTTGGCTATTGCGTCGGCCGGCGCGTCCTCGAAGTAGAGCTCGAGCGCCTCGCGGAGATTGGCGAGCGCTTCGGACTCGTCAGGGCCGAAGCTCGATATGTCGACGTCGAGGCATTGGGCGACGAATTGGTCGCCCTCTCGATAGACGACGGTCTGAACATCGAGCATGGCCATGACCCAAGCATAGGCACTGCGACGGGAAGGTTACGAGCGTGACGGCGCCGTCACTGGCTCGCGGGACCTGCGTTTAGCGTGGGCTGTGGAGGCAAATACAATAAAGCCCATCGAATTTGTAGACTTTACATCCTGACCCGTCCGCGGCGCGTGCCGAGCGGTCCAAAACTCACAGCAGGAGGCAATTCGATGAAGCGCATCAACTACCCGCGCGCCGCTGGCGCGCTCGCCGTTCTGGCGCTCGCCATACCGGCGAGCGCCGCTGCCGAGCCGGGCGTCTACACCGTCGACGCGAAGCTCGACACGGGCTCGGTGACGTTCCTCAACGACGCCACCGGCGCGGGGCTGCTCCCCCAGACCCAGTACGTCGTCTCGAACAGCGGCTACTCGGTCGGGTTCGCCGAGACCAACGGCGTCACCGGGGGTGGCATGCTCAACTACAAGGTCCTGCCGAGCGCCTACCGCGCTCCGGCGACGGCCGAGGAGAAGCGGACCTATCCGGCCGCCCAGACGGACGTCCAGGCGCACGCCACCTGCTCCGGCGTCGCCGCGCTGACCAGTGGCGCGAACATCCTCGCCTGGCAGCCGGGCGCCGACCCGGCGTACAACTACGTTCCGTGGCAGAAGGCCGCCGCCGGGCTCGGCGACGATCCCGCCAAGTGGATCCCGGTCGTCAAGACCGCGACCGGCGTCGACCTCTCGACGGTGTCGAACTTCACGACCGCCTGCACCGGCCTGGGCGGCACCTACCACGCGGCGGATACGTCGACGGCGATCGCTAGCGCGCTGATCGCCAGCGCGACCGCGCCGCTGCAGAAGCAGATCGACACGCTGACGAAGGCCAAGACGACGGCCGAGAAGGCGTCGACCACCGACAAGGCGGCGCGCAAGCTGGCCGAGGAGGGCTACCAGGCGCTGTACGACCGGCAGCTCACCGTCTCGCTGGCCGCGAAGCGCTTCGCGCCCGACGCCGGGGTGGCGCTCGTGACCGGAACCGTCACCGATCCGGTGGTAGTGACGGTCGAGGTGACCAAGAAGCAGCGGCGCGCGCTCGGCCTCCCGTCACGCGTGCTCGTCGAGATCAATGACGAGTTCGGGCCGGAGGGCGCCGAGCTGATCGTGCTCGAGCTCGACAGGGACACGCTGAAGAAGCTCGAAAAGCACAAGCGGCCGATCCCGGTGAAGGTCAACGCCGTCTCGGGGGGCCAACAGGACTCGATCAAGGCGACGATCAAGCCCTAGCCGAGGCAACGCGGTGCCGGCACTGCCCGCCTCGCGGTGGGCAGTGCCGTCGCGCGATCAGGCTCCGGCTGCCAGCAGCTTGGCCTTCTGCGCCGCGAACTCCTCCTCGGTGAGGATGCCTTGGTTCTTGAGCTCACCCAGCTCCTTGAGCTGGTCGATCATCGACGGCGCGGGGGCCGCAGCCGCCGGCGGGGGCGGGGCTGGAGCGGCCTGCGGCTGCTGCTGCGTCTCCTGCTCGGCCCAGCGCTCGCCCTGGCGACGGGACACGCGGTTGCTGACAGCGGTCGCCGTGCCGGCAATGACGGCGGTGCGGGCCATTCCACGGACTAGTCCTGGCATCGGTACGTATCTCCTCTAGGCGTTGGCCTCGGCCGCGTCGAGCGCGGCGAGGACGGCTTGGACGGGAATCCGGCCATTGGCGACGAGCTGGCCGCCGGAGCGACGGACGGCGGCTGCGAACGGCCCGGCCCAGGTGTTCTCGAAGACGAGCAGTGCGGCGGAGGTTCCGGGCTCCATCACGCCGCCAGCCTCGGCGACGTCCTCGTCGGAGAGCAGGCCGGACGAGGCGCCCTCGAAGACCGACAGCTCGGCGCCCCCATCTCCGATGTCGGCAAGCTCCAGACCGCGCACGGTCCCGTCCTCGTCCTTGGTGACGAAGATCAGGTCCAAGATGCGGATCAGGCCACGGTCGACGAGGTCGACCAGGTGCGGCGCCACCTCGCCATTGGGCTGCCGTCCCGGCCACTCGACCAGGATGTAGTCGATCGGCCCCATCTCGATGACGTCCTCGGCGTTCAACCCGGTCCCCTTCGTCTCGATTCGTGCGTTCAGCTTGCACCAACGACTCTACGCCGCCGGCGCTCGAATTTCATCACCCGATTTGGGGGAGTGCCAGGACCAGTTCAGCGCGGGTCGCCTGTTTGAGCTAGAGGTCGTGGACGCCGGCGATCGCGGCGTCGATCTCGTCCTCGGTGTTCAGCCAGCAGGCGCCGAGGCGAGCGTAGGAGACGGGGTAGGGGGTGACGGTCGCCGAGACGTCGTGCTCGTCGAACAGACGGTCGACGACGGTGAACTTGTCGATGCCCTTGACGGTGAAGGTGACGACGCCGGAGTGCAGGCGCTCGTCGGCCGGGGCGTGGACCCGGACGTTCGGCGCGTCGGCGAGACCCTCGCGCAGGCGGGCGCCGAGGGCGTGGGCGACGGCGTTGCCTCCGGAGCATGCTCGCGACGACCGGCCGCCGCCGCGATAATCGCGCAGGCCGTACTTGGCCTCCATCTTCGCGATGAAGCCAAGAATGTCGCCCAG
>CBFGZN010000262.1:0-3136 GCA_965653255.1 uncultured Solirubrobacterales bacterium
ATCCTTCTCTGAGAGTCCGTGCCTGCCCCGGAGCCGCTCCACGGCGTCCGTGGCGTCGTCAACAGCCTGGTTCCGCGTCGCGAGCACTGCGATCAGCGGGTCGGTCGGCTCATCTCCCGGTGAGCAAGTGTCGACCCCACCATCCGGCGACCCGCTGTCGTCGTACCGGGCTTTCTCGAGCGAGAAGCCCGCGCCGAAGAGCCCGTCGAGCAGGTCCTCAACGAAGCGGATCAGCGGGAGGTCGACGTCAGGTGCCTCCGCCTCCTCGAGCCCGTCGACCTCGACCAACACCGGCGTGCCCGTGGAGACCTCAGCCCAGACGACCGCCGCGACGGCGGCCATCTCGCCGACATTCATCGCACGGTCGCCGGGAGCGGCGACGCAGTCGAGCGCCTCCCACTCGGGATAGAACGCACGCCAGAGAGCGAGCTGTGCCGCGGTCGGGCGCCACACCGTCGGCAGCTCAGCCGACCATGTGCGCGGATCGTCGACGTACGCGGTCGGCCATGCCCGATACGGGTTGTAGCGGGCGTCGCTGCGCCAGGGGTTCGAGCCGACCTCGATCGGCGGCAGCTGTCCGACGTCCCCAACACCGACCGTAATCGGAGCCAGGCTCGCCACCTTGTCGAAGAGATGATGCGGAAGCTGCCACGCCTCGTCGACGAAGAGCACGTCAAACGGCGCCTCGCCGTTCGCTCCCGGCCCGAACCGTCCCAGCAGCCGCTTGCGCTCGCCGATCGCACCGAGCTTGTGGGACGTGGCGACGATCACGCCGCAGGCGTCCGGGATCGCGCTCGTCTTGACGGCGACCTCCGCGCTCGCGTGGACGTCATCGGGGACGTCGTCGTAGCGGTCGCTGCTCGAGAACAGGCAAACCCGATCCTTGCCGAGGCTGCCGCCAAGCGACTCGGCGAGCGGCCACAACTGACGGTTCTGGAAAGCAACCACCGCGACGCGCAGGCAGCGCTGATGATCCAGCGCATCCGTGACAAGCCGCTTCAATGCGTACGACTTGCCGGCCCCCGCCGCGGCCTTCAGCAGGATCCGGTCCAGCTCCGCCGACCCGGACAGCGCGTCGAGCAGCTCCCCGCTCGCGGCCTCGGCTATCGCGGCGTTCCGCGCGGCGGCGCGAGCGTGGTGGACCGCCTCGGCGGCGGTGACCCGCGGCGCCTCGAACGTTACCTCGCCTAACTCAGTCGAGGTCATCGGCGATAACGTCCTCTGGCGCGCGCGTCGCCGGCTCAGCGCTTGGATCTCCGACCGTCGCCGCGATCCCCGAGACCTCGAAGGCGTCCTCGTCGACGACCGGCGGCCAGACCTCCGGGTTGAGCTCGCCGTTGGCCCGCCGCTCCGCGAGGGTGTCTGCCCACTCCGCCTCGGCGACCTCGTGCGGCCGGCAGCAGTAGCGATGGGACGCGGGGTCCTCCCCGTAGGCCTCCGGAGTGCAGTCGGGCGTCGGCGCCGAGGTTGAGTCGGCCTTCGGCCGGGCGACGGGGAGCTGGCTGTTCCCCTTGAGATCGCCGAACCAGCTGAAGTCCGCCACTACGAGCTCGTCGCCCAGCGCGAGGTCGGGCACGACCTCTGGCGACCACTTGAAGTGCCTCTTGATCTCGTCCACCAGCTCGAGCGGCCCGATGGACAGCCCGGTGACCTTGAAGCTCGCGCGGTGCAGCGTCACCCCTACTCCCAGAGACTCGACGCAGGCGCGCTCGCCAACGTGCAGCAGCACGATCCGGCTCTCGTGCCCGATCCGCCGTGAGTCGACCTCGAGCGTCAGCGGATCCAGCGCGCTGACGCGGGCCGTGGCGACCTCGCGCGAGCCCGCGTTGCGTGCGGCGTCCAGTGCCGATTGCGGGTTCGTCAGCGCCAGCAGTTGCGTCGCGCACCTGGCGTCGGACTCCACCGTCGGAACCAGCGAGTTGCGCCAGTGGCGGTAGGTGCGCCCGAACCGGACGAGGTCGGAGGCGTGGAGTGCGAGCCGCCGCCGCCAGACCGCCTGGGCGTCGCCCTCGACCGCGCGGTGCACCGTCCGCAACGTCGAATCCGGCACCTCGGACAGCGCCGCCAGCGCCTGCTCGACGCCATCCATCTTGTAGCTCAGCTCGTCGCGGATCAGCTCGTTGTACCTCGTCGGCTCGGCCGGACGCGCGCTTCCACGGGTCGTGCCGGTGAACGCGGCGTGGATCACGTCAGATCGGCGGTTCGTCAAGCGCGCGCCGGGAGTGTGCTCCTCCGCCTCGATCGCGTCGGACAGTTCACGGTGATCGACGGGGCTCGACGGGGACGCGGCCGCCCAGGCGACGAGATAGTCGAGACGCATCGCGTTCACCGCCGGGCCGCCCGCGACGACGTGCGCGGCGAGCGCCGTGCGCACGTCGATGATCGGGCAGCGCAGCGTCAGCGCGCGAGCGCGGTCCTCCTCGAGCAGGAACGACACCGCGGTCCGTGATCGCTCGGGCAGCTGAGGGGGCACCTGCGCCTTCTCGCCGTTGAAGGTCAACGCTGGGCGCCCCATGTCCTTGTCGCGACTCCAGCGCAGGCGAGACAGCTCGATACCCGCGAGGTTGTCGGCAATCGAAGTCAGCAAGTCCGCTGTCGCCGCATCCGGGACCACCAGGTGGACCGGCGCCGGATCGCCTGGATCGGCCTGGCGCCGATCCTTGAGCACGGCAATCAGGTCGGCGCCGAGGTGCTTCATGATCTTGCGGCGCGTCTCCGAGCTCTGCGGGTCGTCGAACACCTCGACGCGCCACTCGCCCGGCCCCTTCGCCGAGACCCGCTGCGTCGCCAGTCCGTAGACGCCGAGAGCGGCGCTGTCGGACTTCGCGACGACTACGTTGACAGTCCCCGGCTGTCCGGCCTGGTCGAGGCGGGCCTGCCCCGTGCTCTGTCCTACTCCGCTCATGGTGGCGCGAACCCGCGCCGCCGTTGACTCAGCCACACCGGACGCATCCCCGCTCCCGTCTACGAGCCCGACGAGTCGCGGACGCTGGGTGAGCGGTACTCCGACCTCCACCAAGAGGTCCGTCGGGTCGCCGGAGCGGCGCAGCTCGTCGCGGCAGAACGAGAAGAGGGTGCAAGAGCTGCACGACGCCGGATCGAACGTCGCCTGGAGGTGGCCGACGTACTCGCCAAT
>CBFGZN010000263.1:0-3126 GCA_965653255.1 uncultured Solirubrobacterales bacterium
CTCCGGGTGCTGGCGCCCGAGCTCGAGAACGGCGAGGTCGGCTGGATCCGCGAGTCCGATGTCGCGCGCCTCGGCACCGTCGGCTGGGCGATCAAGGCCGACCTGACCAAGCGCCAGATCGCGGTCGAGCGCGACGGCAAGGTGATCAAGACGTTCAGCATCGGCGTCGGTCGCGAGGACCATCCGACGCCGACCGGGCGCTTCGCCGTCACCGACAAGCTCAGCGTCAGCGACCCGAACTCTCCCTACGGCTGTTGCGTCGTCGCACTGACCGGTCACCAGACGAAGCTCCCCGAGGGCTGGCCCGGCGGCGACCGGCTGGCGATCCACGCGACCAACGACGTCAGTGGTCTCGGCGAGGCGGTCAGCCTCGGCTGCATGCGGACCGATCCCAAGGACGCGCGCTGGCTGATGAACAGCGTCCCGCTCGGCACGCCGGTCTTCATCAGCGAGTCGACACCGCCTGAGCAGGGCTCGACCTCACAGGGCAAGCCCGCCAAGCGTTGAATAGGCGTGAGCCTGCCGCCGTTCCAGGTCCTGATCGACAGCCACGGCGCGGTCGTGCACCGCTTCCTGGTGGCGTCCGTCGGGCCGATCGACGCCGATGACTGCTTTCAGGAGGTTTGGATCGCCGCGCTGCGTGCCTATCCCGACTTGCGCAGCGCCGACAACCTGCGCGGCTGGCTGCTGAAGATCGCCCAGCGCAAGGCGATCGACGCCCACCGCGCCGCCGGACGCCGTCCCGCGCCGGCCGAAAGCCTGCCCGAGATCCCGGTGCCGCCGGGCGAGCCGATCGACGGCGAGCCACGGCTCTGGGCTCAGGTCCGCGCGCTGCCGGAGAAGCAGCGGATGGCCGTCTTCCTACGCAGCGTCGCCGACCTCGAATACGCGGACGTCAGCGCGGCGCTCGACTGCTCCGAGGACGCGGCACGCCGCAACGTCCACGAGGGGCTCAAGCGACTCAGAGAGGAGCTGGCACGATGAGCGAGGTCGACCGGCAGCTGCGCAACGCCGTCCGCGAGAGCCGTCACGGCGGTCTATCCCAGCGCGCGCTCGACGAGCTCGCCGCGCGCGCCGCGCGCGAGGGTCTGGTCGACGTCGCCTACGGCCAGGCCGACTCGCCGTTCGGGCCGCTGACCGTCGCCGCCACCGACCAGGGGCTGGTGATGCTCGCCTACCCCGAGCTGACGGTCGAGGACGTGCTCGAGCGGCTCGCCCGCGAGGTCTCGCCGCGCGTGCTCGAGCTACCGGAGCGGATCGACCCGCTCCGCCGCCAGCTCGACGAGTACTTCGAGGGCCGCCGGCGCGAGTTCGACCAGCCGGTCGACTGGCGGCTCGTGCACGGCGGCTTCTTCGAGGCGATCCTGCGCGCCACCGCTGAGCTTGGCTACGGCGAGACGGTCAGCTACCGCGAGATCGCCGAGCGCGCCGGCAACGTCAAGGCCGTCCGCGCCGCCGGCAACGGGCTCGGGGCGAACCCGGTTCCGATCGTCGTCCCCTGCCACCGCGTGATCGCGACCGGCGGCGGACTGGGTGGCTACACCGGCGGCGTCGAGCGCAAGCAGCAGCTGCTGGAGCTCGAGGGATCGCTGGCGGCCTGAGCCGCCGCTAGAGGTTCTCGAGCACGGCCTGGACCATCGCCTCGGCGAACGGTCCAGTCGGAACGCCGCCGACCGAAGCCTGCGCCGCGTCGACGTCGAGCGTGCCGCCGTTGCCGCGGCTGACCTGCGCCTCGACGTTGATCGGGACGTTGACCGCGCCGTCGCCGAGCAGCGCCTCCGACGCGGCCCCGGCGAGCGCGCTGCCGATGTCACCGCCGAGCGTGCCGCCGACCGACTCGGCAAGCGACGTCGGCGTCGTCTCGGCGTCCATGCGCAGGTAGTAGGAGGTGTCGTCCTCGTTCTTGACCAGCGAGAACGCCTGGACGTCGACCGGGCCGGCGGTCAGATCGGTCAGGTCGATGTCGACCTCGTCGAAGCCGTCGATCTGGCCGAGCGGATCGTCGGTCCGCTGCTCGAGATCGATCTCCAGCCCGCGGCCGCGTACCTCCAGCCGGTCGCCCGAGCCCCACAACAGCCGCACCGCCGGGAACGCCTTGACGTCGGCAACGGCCTCGCCGCCGTCGCTGCGCTCCTCGAGGTTCGACTCGATCTTGCGCTCCACGAAGCCCGGAATCACCAACTGGGTCACCGCGCCGAGCACGATCACGCCGATCACGACCGCTACGAAGATCTTCATCGCGGCCATTCTGTCGCTTCCGGCCGTTGGACGCGCTACTCCCACCCCTGACGCTTACAATCGAGGCGCAGTCCCCGGAGAGGTGGCCGAGTGGCTGAAGGCACTCGCCTGCTAAGCGAGTAGGGGGCGAAAGCTCTCTCGCGGGTTCGAATCCCGCCCTCTCCGTTTCATGTCCCCCGCATTTGCGGGGGTTTTGACGTCCGGGGGCGGCCCTACCTTCCGGCACATGGGTTGGCATGAGGGCCGGTTGGCGGCGTTCGATGTTGAGACGACTGGGGTTCACCCCGCGTCGGATCGGATCGTGACGGCCGCGGTGAGCCTCGTCGGCGGTGGGCTGGAGACGGTCAGCCGCGACTGGCTGGTCGACCCGGGCGTGGAGATTCCCGCCGGGGCGACGAACGTCCACGGGATCACTACGGAGATGGCGCGCGCCGAGGGTCGGCCGTCGGCCGAGGCGGTCGAGGAGATCACGACGCTGTTGGCCGAGCAGATCCTTGCTGGTGTACCGGTGATCGCCTTCAACGCCCGCTTCGATCTCACGATGCTCGACCGCGAGGCGCGTCGGCACGGCGTCGTGCCGCTGATCGACCGGGTCGGCGGTGAAGCGGGGATGCTGGTCGTCGACCCGCACGTGCTCGACAAGCAGTTCGACCGCTTCCGCAAGGGCAAGCGGACGCTGACCGCGGTCTGCGCCCACTACCGCGTGCCGCTGGCCGCGGCCGACGCGCACGCCGCCAATGCCGACGCGCTCGCCGCCGCGCGGGTCGCCTGGCGGCTCGGGCAGGCGAGTCCTGAGCTGCGTGGACTCGAGCTGCGCGAGTTGCACGGCCATCAGGTCGGCTGGGCTGCCGAGCAGGCCGCGTCGTTTCAGGAGTACCTGCGCAGCAA
>CBFGZN010000264.1:0-3123 GCA_965653255.1 uncultured Solirubrobacterales bacterium
GTTGCTCGGGCTGTACACCGCGGGCACGCGGGCCATCCGTGGCGCCCGCGCCGATCGCCAGCACGCCGAGGCCGAGGAGCGCGCGGCACGCGCGCGTGCCGAGCTGGCTGGCGCCGAGGAGCAGGCGGCTCACGCGGGACGCGAGCGTCGCGAGGCCGAGGAGCGTCACGAGCACGCGGCACGGATCGACCCCGACGTCGACGAGAAAGAGGCCGGCGGGCTACCGCGCGCCGATCGGACGCACCGAGCGGACGAAGTGCCAGGTGAGCAGAGTGCCCACGGCCAGGATCGCCGCTAGCAGCCAGCCAGTCGCCGCGAGCGCGTCAGCGAACGCCGTGTCGAAGCCCTGGCTGGCTCGTTGCTCCAGCTCGACGTGCTGAAACAGCGCCCCGCCGGCGGCGAGGATCAACGCGCCGGCGAGCGTGCGGTCCATCGCCAGCACGCCCGAGGCGATCCGGCCTTCGAGTCCGGCATAGCGGCCATCGCGGCGGCTGACATCGGCGCGTAGACGAGACCCAGGGCGACGCCGAACAACAGCAGCCCGGGCAGCAGCAGGCCGTAGCCACTGGCGCCATCGACGCGCGTCACGATCAGCATCCCGCCGACCGCGCAGCTCATCCCGACCGTCATCAGCAGGCGGGCGCCGAAGCGGGCGATCAGCCGTCCGGCGAGCGCCGAGAAGACGAGCATCGGCGCCGTCACCGGCAGCACCAGCAGGCCGCTCTCGAAGGTCGAGTAGTCGAGCACGAGCTGGAGGTACTGCGGCACGAAGAACATCACCGCCCAATAGCAGCCGACGAGTGTGAACGCCGCCGCCGAGGCGCCGAAGTAGGGGCCGTTGCGAAAGAGCGCGAAGTCGACGATCGGCTCCTCGACGCGGTGCTCGATCACCCAGAAGGCGGCCAGGCCGAGCAGGCCGACGGCGAGCGCCGCGAGCGTCGCGGCGGTGCTCCACTGCTTGGCCTGCACGAGCGCCAGGACGACACCGGTCAGACCCACGGCGATCGCGATCAAACCGGCGACGTCGAAGCGCCGCGACGCGGTCTCGTCGCGCGACTCCGGCGTGGCTGCCGCGACGACGGCGATCCCGATTGCGACCAGCGGCAGATTCGCCCAGAACAGCCAGCGCCAGCTCGCGAACTCGACGACCGCGCCGCCGAGCAACGGCCCGAGCGCGAGCGCGACGCTCGATACGGCGGCCCAGATCCCCAGCGCCCGTGCCCGTCGCTCGGGCACGAAGACGTTCGTCACCAGCGCGAGCGATTGCGCCAGCACCCCGGCGGCGCCGAGCCCTTGCAGTGCGCGGCCGGCGACCAGCAGCTCGATCGAGCCGGCGGTGGCCGAGACCAGCGAGCCGAGCCCGAAGCCGGCCATGCCGAGCTGGAACACGCGCCGGCGGCCGATCACGTCGCCGGCGTGGCCGAACGTGACGAGGAAGGCCGCGAGCACGAGCAGGTAGACGTTCTGGACCCACTGCAGGCCGGCGGTCGAGGCGCCGAGGTCGACGCGGATCGGCGCCAGCGCGAGCGCGACGACTGTCGAGTCGAGCATCAGCACGAACAGCCCGATCGACGAGCCGGCGAGTATCCACCAGCGCCGGTTCGCATCGGTGATTCGCAGCATCTGGCGCGACCCTAAGGCGTGCGTTCGGACGGCACGATCTCGACCGGGCGGTCGAGCGCCTCCGCAAGCAGGCCGGAGCCACGGCCGGCGGCCCAGATCGCGACAGCCGGATCGGCGCCGGCGCGCGGGACGACCTCGAGCACGATCTCGTCGTTGCTCGCGCGCAACAGTACGGATGCGACAGCCTGGTCGCGACTGCGCTCGAGCTGCTCGGCGAGCCGGATCAGCCCGCAGAGCAGCAGCAGCCGCTCGCGGTCGCCGTCGCGGCGCATCGCGCCGAGCTCGCTCGGATCCGGCGTGCCCTTGCGGTGGTAGCGGGCGATCAGCGCGACGAGGTCGACCTCGCGCGGGCTGTAGCCGGCCAGCCCGGCGTGGACGATCAGGTAGTGGGAGTGGCGGTGGTGATCGTCGTAGTCGACGGTCATGCCGATGTCGTGCAGCAGCCCAGCGGCCCACAGCAGCTGGCGGTCGCCGTCGCCGAGCTCGTGCAGGCCGGCTTCGCGCAGTGCGTCGAACAGCTCGAGCGACAGCTTCGCGACGTGGGCGACATGTGGCGGGTCGGTGCGGAACCGTTGGGCGAGATTCTCGACCGATGCGGTGCGGACGTCCGCCAGCAGCGGCGGGTTGCGGTCGGCGAGCAGATGCTCGAAGAAGACCCCCTCGCGCAGTCCGGCCTCGGCGACCTCGAGCTCGTCGAAGCCGCCGTGCTCCATTGCGGCCGCCACCACGACGGCGCCGCCGAGGATCACGTCGCCACGGTCTGGCTTGATGCCCGGCAGCGCGCCACGCTCCGAAGCCGGCCGCTCGGCGAGCAGCTCGATCAGCTCCTCGAGCGCGTCGCGGGTCAGCACGAACCCCTGCTCGTCGACGTCGGGCAGGTCCATCCGCTTCTGAACGGCGCTCGCCAGATTCCGGACGGTGCCGCCGATTGCCGCCAGCCGGCTGCTGCCATCGGCCTGCCACCACTCGAACTCGGAGAGGGTGCGGAAGACCTGGTCGCGCAGCGCCTTGATCTGCTTCGGCTTCGCCTGCTCGCCGGGCAGGAACGCCTCGCTCACACGCACGGCGCCCAACCGCACCGACTCTGCCTCGAGCAGCCGGCGGCCGGCGATGTGCATCACCTGGACGCTGCCGCCGCCGACGTCGATCCCGAAGCCGTCGGTCAGCGTCGTCGAGTTGACGATCGCCAGGTAGCCGTACCAGGCCTCCTCGGCGCCGCTGATCACGCGCACCTCGAGCCCGGTGCGGCGGCGAATCTCGCCGAGCAGCTCGTCGCGGTTGGGCGCGTCGCGGATCGCGCTCGTCGCCACGACGTCGACGCGCTCGACCCCCGAAGCCTCCAAGAACGAGGAGAAGACGGCCGCCGTCGCGACCGCGCGCTCCATCGGCTCGGGCGCCAGGACGCCCTCGTCGCCCATGCCGGCGCTGACCCGCACCGGCTCGCGGATCTCGTCGGCGAGGCTCCACCAGCTGCCCGGCTCGTGCTGGAAGACGACGAGC
>CBFGZN010000265.1:0-3119 GCA_965653255.1 uncultured Solirubrobacterales bacterium
CCGGCGAACGTGATCACATAAGGCGTCCCACCACCTGGGGCGCCGGTCGCGCCGGCAGGAGTGACCGCCACGTTGTTGACGCCAACCGAGGTCAAGGCCTCGAGCGCGGCGTCGACCTGAGCGGCTGTCGCGTTGAACGCCAGGTCGCTGGTGGTCTGCCCCTGAAAGGACAGCTTGAAGGTGCCAGCCGATGCGTCGACGGTCAACGTCTGAACAGCGGAAGCCGCGGGACTATCGCCCGACAGGCCCGCCCGCACAACATCCCGCCCCCAAGCGCGCTTGAAGGCGCCGTCTGCGTCGAACTGCTGAATCCGGAGGAACCCCTGATCCGACACATAGAAGTCGCCGGTCGTCTGGTTGATCGCGATCCCCTGCGGCCCAGACAGCTCTCCACCGGGCTCGTTACCCGCACCGCCTACGACCACCGTGTTGACCCCTGCCTTGCAATCAGCGGCAACCGTGCACTTCTCGAACACATCCGCGCCGAGATCACCCGACGTGCCGGACTGGATCACGTCGAAGCCGATCGCCCACTGAAACACCCCAGTCGAGCTGAACCGCTCGATCCGGTTGTTGGCCGAATCGACGACGTACACATTGCCCGTCGTGTCGTTGACCGCCACCCCCGACGGCGTCGCCGAGAACTCCCCACCCAACGACCCAGCAGCCGGCGACGGATTCGCCGTCACGCCAACCACACCCCATGGATCCGCCGAAGCCGCAGAAGCCGGAACCAACAAGCACGCGGCAACAAGCAGCAGCCCAAAGACCGACTGCGGGAACTGGCTGCGAATACGCCTCATCTGTGCTGGTCCTCTCCTCGTTGCATCTCTCATGCCGGGTGGACGGGGTATCCGCCTCGGCGCTCTCCATGTGCTGCGGTCGACCGAACCATCCGAGTCGATTTGACCACCATAAAACAGGCGGTCTATAGCTGTCAAGGAACAACCGTGACCTGGTTTTTTGCTTTTCTGAAGCGGGTTTTCATGGGTGGCGTGAGGCCATCTCTTGCCGAATCGAAGAACAGCCAGAGAACGACCGTTTGCCAGCGGCTGGCGGTCCGCTCAGCGACCCGGACCAGACGACCAGAAACACCGTTAGACCCATAGCCATCCCGCTCCAGCGCTGGATCTGAGTCCGTTGATGTTTCTATCGAAAAACGTGCGTTCTCCGTGCGGAAGCTGTATGGTCGGCCAGAGGCGCCGGCCCACCGACTCGGAGGTCCGCCGTGAGGCTCCGCAGCGCCGTCGCCCTTGCCGTCCTGGCCACCCTTGGAACCGCGGCGAGCGACGGGGCCGCCCAGGCCCCCACGCCCCGGCTCAGCGCGAGCTACCCCTGCTACGGCAGCGACGAGAGCCTGCTGCTGAGTGGGTCGGGCTTCACGCCACAGGCGCCAGTAGCGCTCAGCGTCAGCGGCCAGCAACTCGCCACGGTTGGCACCGATCCCGACGGCGGCTTCACGGCACGGGTCGAGACGCCAGGGGCCCTGTTCGGCACGATCCTCCTCCGCTTCAGCGCGGCCGACAGGGCGCGCCCCGGAGTGCGCGCGGGCACCACCGTCCGCATCGCGACCACCGACGTCGTCGTCACGCCGGCGGTTGGCAGCCCCAGCCGGCTACGGCGGATCCGCGCCTGGGGTTTCTTTGACGCGCGCGCGGTGTACGCACACGTGAAGCGGCGCGGGGCGCGGCATGCGCGCAACATCCGCCTTGGGGCGCCGCGCGGCGCCTGCGGGCGGCTTGACATCCAGCGCCGCCTGTTCCCCAGCGGCGTGCGTCCCGGCGCCTACACGCTCCAGTTCGACACGCTGCGCCGCTACTACCCAAACCTCGAGTCTGGCGTCAGCTACGTCGTCGCGGTCTTCGGCCCCGCATCGAGCAGGGCGAGCGCTTGGCCGGGCGGCGGCCTCACGGCGGCCTTCGTCCCGTCGCCATGACCGTCCGAGAGCTCAGGGCGCCGGAGTCGCGGCCGACCCCTCGACCACGCACACCCCATCCGAGCGCCCCGGCGGCTTGCCACCCGCGACGCCCTTCAGCCCCCCGCGCGTGATCCGCACCGCCTGCTTGACGACGACCTCGCGCTTGCGCTTCGAGCCCTTCTTCACCGGCTCCAACTCGCGCCACTCGAAGCTCACCTCGCCGCGCAGCTTGTAGCGGCCGCCCGCCGGCGGATCGGCGATCCCGCCGAAGGTGAAGCCGCGCTGCGCGGCGACGAAGCGCGCCGAGCCGGCCGACACCCAGGTCGACGGCGCGCCGAGGTCCTCGTAGCGCCGCTGCGCCGGCCGGTACCACTGGAGCTGGAAGCGCATGTACATCCGCTGGTCGGCTCCGTTGCCGGGCATCCCCGCGCGAACCCCCACCGAGTTGCGCTTCTTCGCCGTGTCGCAGACGTTCACCGTCGCCCACGGCGCCTTCTTCGGCACCGCGCTCGCGTCCGCGCTCGACACGAGCAGCGCGACCGCGGCCAGCAGGACGGCGAAGGGAACCCAGCGCACCCGCCCGATCCTAGAGACGGCCCGCTTGCGGTGCGGCGGTGCACCGGCTGCTCCGTCAGGGGCAGATTCTGCGTAGCGCGTCCTCGAGGGTGGGGGCGCGGCTGGGAAGGCCGTCGAGGTCCGACGGGAGAGGTAGGTCCCTGACCGCTCGGGCCTCGAAGAGGTTGCTCATGCGGCGGTCGTAGGTGGCCTTGATTCGGCGGTAGGTGGCCTCGTAGGCGAATGCCGGATCCTCGACCAGAGTCGGGGAGGCGTCGCCACGCGCTGCGCTCCTCACGGAGCACACATTGCCTGTGGTCGCCTGCAGGCTCTCCCACGCGTCGAGGATCGCGGTGTTCTGCTCGCGCACGTTGTCGGGGCCTGTGATCCTCGCGGCCTCGCCTCCCCAGCCCGAAGTCCACGCGACGAGGCCGAAGCCGGCGGCGAGGAGGAGGACGATCCCCAGGACGGTGGCGTACCACCGCCCGGCGGTGCGCCGCGGGCGCCGCTCGAAGCGCTCAGCCTCCCGCTCGCCCCAGCCGCTCACCGACCGCCTCCTCCGACGGCGTCCGAGAGGATGCGCTCGGCCGCGGCGCCATCACCCCTGGACAGCTGGCGTTGCTCGAGCGCAAGGGCGATGGCCCGG
>CBFGZN010000266.1:0-3091 GCA_965653255.1 uncultured Solirubrobacterales bacterium
ACGCCGAACGGTTCGGTCACCAGCGAGCTTTCGCAGTGCACTTCGAGCCAGCCGTTGCCGACAGAGCATGTGACTTCGCCACCTACTCCCACGCCACTGCCGACCCCTTCGAGGCAGAAGTCGACGTGGACGGTGTGCTGGCTGGTGATCTGGCCTTCCCAGCCCAGCTGGCCACAGTCCTCGATCGTCGAGCACTGGCTGGCGCCGGGGGGATTGATCTCCATATTGTGGAGATCGACGTGACCGTTACCGGCCACGTCGAGTTCTGAATCGTTGGTGCATCTGATTTGTACGAATTCGCCAATACCTGGTAAATGCATAGTGAGGCTGAGCTGGTCGCCCGTGGCTTGAAACATGCCTGGGTTGTGCACAACGGCGGCGGACGCAGTCGATGTCGACACGGTCAGCATCACCAGCATCGTTAGAGCAGGTGGGAGGAATCTGCGAGTCATGTTGTAGCTCCTGGCAGTCGCGCGACCGACGCCGCGTGGTTACCGACGTCGGCCGGTCGGGTGGGGCTGGCTGGCCCTCCGTTTAGGTTATGAGTCTTCGAGTGACAGCGCGTCGTTGAGCTCGAGTTCACCGTCAAGTTCGATTGAGCTGCCTGACGGTAGGCCGCCGAGACCAAAGGATTCGGTTATCGCCGAGTCGTCGCAATGCACTTCCAGCCAGCCATCGCCGACCGAGCATGCGACATGGCCGCCTATGTCGCCACCGGCGCCAGTACCTTCGAGGCAGATGCCGAAGTAGAGGACGTATTCGCTGATGATCTCGCCCTCCCAGCCCTCCTGGTCGCAGTCCTCGATCGTCGAGCACGGACCGACACCGGCCGGATCGATACCGATGTCGTAGAAGACGGCCTCTCCATCCACGCCAACGGCGAGCCCCCATTCATTGGTGCACCGACTCTGTTCGACTTCACCGATGGTGGGAACATGCAGCATCAGGCTGAGCTGGTTACCGGTGAGCGCGAAGGCGTAGGGGTTGTGAACTTCGACGGCCGACGCCGTCGATACGGATGCCGCGAGTGTCGTGAGCGCGATCGTGGCAATTTGGATGACCTTACGAATCATGGTGTGGCTCCTCTTGAGAGGCGGACCGCCCGGTGTTGGTTGCCTTGGCCGGTCTGCTGGTTGCCGCGCCGAGAGCGACCGTCTATGGACGCAAGCTCAGCGTGTCGTGGAACACATGCCGTCTGTCTGTACGGCTACTGCCGTTGGCAGTTCCGTGTAACAGCCTTTGGCCCCTCCTTGCCGCGGCGTGTTGTATTCGGGCAGTGTACGAGTAGACGCGTCTACCGCAAGGCCCGATTGGTTCCCTGTGCCAATCTCGGTCAAGCGCGAACACCGCGGCCGTTGCGCGGTCGGCCGTACGTCGGTCCGAGGCTCTTACCTCGCTTGCGCGCCGCCCCGCACCGAGCGGGCGGCGCGGACGACGCGCACGACGAGCTTGTCGGTGGCGCCTCGGGCATTACTGGTGTCGGCCTTTGTAGCGACGTAGAAGCGGTAGGTGCCGGCGCCGGCTGGGACGAAGAAGCCGCTGAAGACGCCTTTGCGGGTTGTCTTCAGCGCCTTGGCGCCGACGTTGCGGAAGTGACCATGGCGCTTGAGTTGCAGTACTTGGTAGACGCGCGCCTTACGTGGCTTGACGGTGCCGCTCAGCGCGAAGCGCGCGTGGGCCGCGCCACGACTCGGGGGGCGGCGCAGCGTGACGACCGGGCGGATCGCCAGCGTCAGCGTCGGCGCGACCGACGAGCGGAGATCGCCCGCGCCGGCAAAGCGAACACGGAGAGGCCGGGTCACCTTTGGCTTGACGACCGCGGAGAACGACCCGTCGCTCTTGGTTGTCGGCGTCGAGGACGTCTTCCAACGCCCGTCGACCCTGGCTTGGACCGTAACTGGTTGGCTGTCGATCGCCATGCCGCTGCTCGTCGTCAGGCGGCCGGACAGCATTGCCGTGTCGCCGTAGTCGATTGTCGAGTGGTGGGCGCTGAGCCGTGCGACGAGGCTAGTCGCCGTGCCTCTCGGCGTGACCCCACCGACCAGCGAGCGGAGATCGCCGAGCTGGGCGTAGAGGGCGTTCCCGGGGCACTCGGTCGCGTTCGTGTCGCGGTGTCCGAGCACGCGGGGGACGCGCACGCTCGTGCCGGCGGCGTACTTGTTGGTGCCGCCCCCGGCGCTCTTCATCACAGCGGTGCCGTTGGTCGGATAGCCGTGCAGCGGTAGCTTCCAGCGGATCAGCCGCGCCATCGCCTCCAGCGCAGCCTGACTCTGCGGCACGCTGCTGAAAGTGCCGATGTTGGCGATGCCGGTCGAGTAGGAGTTGAAGCCCTCGGCCTGGGCGCCGATCACGGCCGCGCCGACGCCACCTGCGCGGCCCTCGTAGAGGGTGCCGAAGCGGTCGACGAGGAAGTTGTAGCCGATGTCGTTCCAGCCGTTGGTGTTGCGGTGGTAGCGGCATATGCCGAGCACGATCTGTGGAGCCTCGGCGCGGCTGTAGCTGTTGAGGTTGACCGTGTGGTGGATGTAGGCCGCGCGGACCTCGCCGTAGATCGGCGCGGTCCGCGGCGGACAGTCGTCACCGGCCCAGCTAGCGCGTGACACCATCGCGGGCTGGGATTCCTGCGCGCCGGCGAGGTCGGCGCTCAAGAGGCTGGCGGCGGTCGTGACTGCGCTGTTCGCGGCACCGCGCAACGCTGTCTCCAAGCGATCGGCGGCCGTCGCGGTGCCGGCCGTGTTGACGAAGTGCAGCCGCGCCCCACGCAGCCGTTTCGAGGAGCGGTACTGGACCCAGTCGGCTTCGCCGGCCCAGACCGGATTCGACATCCCGGTAGCGGCCTCCTCGGTTCCCGGGTCGGGGCCGTCCTCGGGGTGAGCGCCGACGGAAGTCCAGGGGGTCCAGCGGCCGTCGTTGGTACGGGTGCGCAGCGCGAGCGCCGGCTCGTCGTTTCCGGACCATGTCAGCCCGACGAGGTTGAAACGCTGCGGCGCCTCGACTGGCTCCGACACAATCCCCTCGCCTGGATCTGGATTGCCGAGTACGTCCTGCGCGGCGATCGAGAAATCGACCGGCTCAGGCCGGTAGGGCTTCG
>CBFGZN010000267.1:0-3016 GCA_965653255.1 uncultured Solirubrobacterales bacterium
CAGCGCCTCCGGCCCGTCGGGTCCGTCGAGCACTGACACGGCGAGGTCGCGGCCGTCGATGTGGCGCTCCAGCAGGACCTTCGCGTCGTAGGAGAAGGCGGCCACGAGCGCCGCTGGCACGTCGGCTGCCGTCCGCGCGAACTTGATCCCGAGCGCCGAGCCCTGGCTCGACGGCTTGACGACGATCGGGAAGGCGAGCCGCTCCTCGATCGCCGGCAGCGCGTCGGCGGCGCCGAGCTCGCGAAACGCCGTTTGGTTGAAGGCGAAGAACTCGGGTGTCGGCACGTCGTGCTCGTCGAGCAGGTGCTTGGTCAGCACCTTGTCCATCGCACGCACGCAAGCCGGTACGCCCGATCCGGTGTAGGGCAGGCCGAGGATCTCGAGCAGCTCCTGGATCGTGCCGTCCTCGCCGTCGCGGCCGTGCATCGCGACGAAGGCAGCGTCGGGCCGCTCGTCGCGCAGTCGCTGGATCAGGTCTTGGCCGGCGTCGATCGCGATCACGTCGTGGCCCAGGCGCTCGAGCGCGTCCTCGACGCGAGCACCCGAGCGCAGCGACACCTGGCGCTCGAACGAGCTGCCGCCCGCGAGGACGGCGATCCTGCTCACGAGCGGCGGGCGCGACGCTCGCGCTCGGCTCGGCGCGGCAGTTCGACGACCCGCGCGCCTTGGTCCTCGTCGGTCTCGGCCGCGTCGGCGACCGCGTCGTGGCGGGGCGGCGCCTGTGCCGGCTCGCCGGTCAGCGTGCCGTAGAGCGCGACCTGCTCCTTGACGACTTCGCCGATCCGTCGGATCCCCTCACTGATCTGGTCCTCGTCGGCGCCGGAGAAGTTGAGCCGCATCGAGCTGCGGCCGCGGCCGTCGAGGAACGCGCCCTCGCCGGGCACGAAGGCGACGTTGTCGCGCAGCGCGGCGGCGAGCAGGTCGCCGGTGTCGATGAAGTCCGGCAGCGTCGCCCAGATGAACAGGCCGCCGCCGGGCCGTGTCCATTCGGCCTGCGCGGGGAAGTGCTCGGCGAGCGCGTCGAGCATCGTGTCGCGGCGCGCGCGGTAGAGCTCGGTCAACGAGCTGACGTACTCGCGCCAGTCATGGTGCTCGAAGTAGGCGTGGACGAGGATCTGCGAGAGCGTCGAGGTGCAGAGGTCGGCCTGCTGCTTGCCGAGGTTGATCCGTGCCAGCACCGGCGGCGGGGCGACGACCCAACCGAGGCGCAGGCCGGGGGAGAAGATCTTCGAGAAGGTGCCGAGGTACATCACGTAGATGCCGCCGTCGAGCGAGTGCAAGGTGGGCAGGGGGTCGCCCTCGTAGCGGAGCAGGCCGTACGGGTTGTCCTCGAGCACCAGCAGCTCGCGCTCGCGCGCGACCTCGACGAGCCGTTTGCGCCGCGGCAGCGACATCGTCACGCCGCCCGGGTTCTGGAAGCTCGGAACGGTGTAGATGAACTTCGGCCGCTTGCCGTCGCGCTCGAGTCGGTCGAGCGTCTCCTCGAGCAGGTCGACGCGCATCCCGTTGGAGTCCATGTCGACCTGGACGACGTTCGCCTGGTAGGCCTGGAAGGCGTTCAGCGCGCCCGGGTAGGAGGGGCCCTCGGCGACGATGGTGTCGCCCGGGTCGATCAGCGTCTTGGTGACGAGGTCGAGCACCTGCTGGCCGCCGGTCGTGACGAGCACGTCGTCGGGATCGACGGTCATCTGCTCCGCCGCCATCACGTCGACGATGCAGCGCTTGGTCTCGGCGAGGCCCTCGGTCGGTCCGTACTGCAACGCCCGCGCACACGACTCGTCGGCGATCCGTGCGGTCATCGAGGCGAAGATCTCCGGCGGGAAGCTCGACGTGTCCGGCAGGCCGCCGGCGAACGAGATCACGTCGGCGCGGTCGCTCATCGCCATCAGGTCGCGCGTCGCCGAAGAGGTCATCACACGCGTGCGCGCGGAGAAGAGCCCGGCGTAGCGCTCGAGGTCGCGGCGCGTCGAGCGCTCGGGCGGGTCGTCTATCGTCACGCGCTCCAGCGTACCGACCCCGGAACTCGCCTAAAAGATCATGAGCCTCGTAATGGACATCGGAACCGGAGCCGGCCTCGCCGGCTCGGTCGGCATCCGGCCGTTCCTGCCGCCGTTGCTGACCGGCGCGCTGGCGCGTGGCGACATCGGCATCGACTTCAGCGGCACCGACTGGAGCTTCCTCGAGAGCCCGGGCTTCCTGTTCGCGATCCTGGTGCTCGCGGTCGTTTGGTACATGGCCGAACGTTCGGGGGCGAACCAAGGTCTGATGGCGCGGGCCGGTCTGCTGCTCAGCGTCACGCTCGGCGCCCTGCTGTTCGCGGGCGCGCTGGCGGCTGGGGGACACGCCGCGCTACCCGGTCTGATCGCCGGGGTCGCCTGCGCGGCGCTCGCCTATCTGGCGGTCTTCAGCGTCCTGTCGCGCGCCGCGCGGCGGCTCGACGGCGAGGCCGCGGGCTTCCTCACGATCTACGCCGACGCCGCGGCGCTCGTGCTCGCCGCCGTCGCGATCTTCCTGCCGCCCGTCTCGTTCCTCGCGCTGATCGCCTTCGCGCTGGTGCTAGTACGGGGCCGCGCCGCCGCCGACCGCAAGTACGCGGGTCTGCGGATCTTGCGGTGACCGGCGCTCCGAAGAAGCTCGTCCTCGCGGTCATCGACGCGCTGAGCCCGGCCGCGCTCGACCGCGCGATCGCCGACGGACAGGCGCCGATCCTCGCCGAGCTCGTGCGGCGCGGTGAGTACGCGCGCGACTGCGTTTCGACGTTCCCGTCGCTCACGCCGGTCGCGGCTTCGGCGATCACGACCGGACTCGGCCCCGACGAGCACCTGATCCCCTCGATGAACTGGTACCACCGCGGTGAGGAACGCTACGTCGAGTACGGCTCGTCGTTTCCGGCCACGCGGGCCTTCGGCGTCTTCCGTTCACTGCAGGACACCGTCTACAACATGAACCTGGCACACCTCGTGCAGGATCGCCGGACGGTCTTCGAGCAGCTCGACGACGCTGGTCTGCGGACTGC
>CBFGZN010000268.1:0-3000 GCA_965653255.1 uncultured Solirubrobacterales bacterium
CGGCCGCTACTCGCGGATCGCCGAGGAGGGCTCCGACTACGTTCTCGCAGTCGACGCCGACCAGGGCCCGGTCGAGCTGCTGCACCGCGACCTCCATAAGGAGGGCGATGAGAAGCTACTGACGCTGACGATGAACCTCGCCGACCCGTCGCCGAGCCTCGGCTGGCGCGGCCTCGAGCGAAAGGATCTGCCAGCGCGCGGCAAGCCCGATCTCGTCTTGGCGCTGGCGCTGATCCACCACGTCACGATCGCCGCCAACGTCCCGGTCGCCGAGTTCGTCGACTGGCTCGCCGAGCTAGGTACCTCGCTAGTAATCGAGTTCCCGACTCGCGAGGATCCGATGGTCAAGAAGCTGCTCGGCCCGAAGCGCGAGGGCCTGCACCCCGACTACGAGCGCGTCAACTTCGAGCGTGTGCTCGCCGGCGCCTTCGATGTAGAGCGCCGTGAGCGCTCCAAGTCCGGCACCCGCCTCCTCTACTTCGCCCGCCCCAATCGATCTGACAATCGAGGGCTAATGGCCGACGCCGAGGGCGCTGCGCAGCGGCCCGACGCCGCGGGGGATCGTTCCCCGGGCGCGGTTCCCAAGCGATCGGGGGACGATCCCCCGCGGCAGCCACCCGGCGTTCTGCTCTCGTTCCTCCACCTGGCGGTCCTCTCCGCCTTCGCGCTCGCGCAGCCCCTGTTCAACCTGCTCTCCGACAACCCGGAGTTCTTCGCCGCTCGTGGCTCGACGGCGATGGACATCATCGTCTTCGCGCTGCTGCTGGTCGTCCTGCCGCCGGCGCTGCTGCTAGGCATCGAGCTGCTGATCGGCCTCGCAGGTCCGAAGGCGCGTTTCGGCGCCCACCTCGTGCTGATGGCCCTGCTCGCCGGGATCGTCTTCGTGCAGGCGCTCAAGGACGCCTTCGGCGCGAGCGACTTCGTCCTGATCCTGATCGCGCTCGCTCTCGGCGCGGGAGTCGCGGCGCTCTACGCCCGCGCCGAGCCGGTCCGCTCGTTCCTGACCGTGCTCAGCCCGGCTCCGCTTCCTGGTCCTCTTCCTGTTCATCTCGCCGGTCTCGAAGATCACGCTCGCCGGCGAGGCGTCGGCGAAGTCGATCGACGGGATCAAGCCCGTCCCCGTCGTGATGGTCGTCTTCGACGAGTTCCCCGGGATCTCGCTGCTCGACGCCAAGGACGAGGTCGACCCGGTTCGCTACCCGGGCTTCGCCCAGCTCGCCAAGGACGGCACATGGTTCCCGAACGCCCACTCGATCTACGACTCGACCTCGAAGGCTGTACCGGCGATCATGGACGGCGACTATCCGAAGAAGGGTGTCCTGCCGACCTCGTCGGAGCACCCGAACAGCATCTTCGCGCTGCTCGGCAAGAGCCACACGATGAATGTGTCCGAGGAGGCGACGACCGTCTGCCCGCGCGATCTCTGCAAGGACGAGCTGCTCGACGAACCGTTCCTCGACCGGCTCGGCGCGATGACCGAGGACGTCGGGCTCGTCTACGCCCACGTCGTCGCCCCGCCGGACATCGAGGCCGACCTGCCGTCGGTGTCGGAGACCTGGGGCGACTTTGGTGGCGAGGGCAGTGGTGGCGGAGTCTCGGGCGAGGTCGAGGTCAGCGAGGACGAGCCGACCGCCAGGGAGGGCAAGAAGGCCACGCTCGCGGCGCTGAAGTCGGACCGCAACGAGAAGTTCGACGCCTGGATCGCCGGCATCCGCAAGCGCCCGCGGCCGTCGCTGAACTTCAAGCACGCGCTGTTGCCACACGTGCCGTGGAAATACCTGCCGACCGGCCAGCAGTACAACACCGCCGCCGGCGATCCGATCCCCGGCCTGTCGCGCCAGAGCTATCTCGACGCGACGCAGGTCGAGCAGCTCCAGATGCGCCACCTGCTGCAGCTCGGCTTCGCTGACCTGAAGATCCAGCAGCTGATCGCCCACCTGAAGAAGATCGGCATCTACGACGAGTCGCTCGTAGTGGTCACGGCGGACCATGGCGTCGCCTTCCAACAGGGCCTGTTCGACCGTCGCAAGGCGAAGCCCGCCACGCTTACGGAGATCTCGCCGGTGCCGCTGTTCGTCAAGCTGCCCGGCCAGGAGCGCGGTCGCGTCAATCCGGCGATCGTCGAGACGACCGACATCGTCCCGACGATCTCCGACGTGCTGAACATCGATGGGCCCGAGACAGATGGCAAGTCGGCGTTCAGCGCTGCCGTCGCCAAGCGCGATGAGGTCAAGATGCTGCCGCGCGACTTTTCCGACTGGATGCGCGTCGACGGCGACGTGTTCGCGGCTGAGAAGCAGAAGCTGATCGACCGCAAGGTCGCGCTGTTCGGCTCCGGCGCTGACGGCCCAGACCGGATCTACCGTGTCGGACCGAACCAGGAGCTGGTCGGCAAGCCGGTGTCCTCGCTGCCCACCGGCGGCGCCAGCGATGCGCAGGTGTCGTTGACCGACCCCGGCGCCTACGACGACGTCGACCTCGAGGGTCCTGTGCTGCCCGTCTGGGTCACCGGCAAGGCCTCCGGGGCCGATGAACAGATCGACGTCGCAATTGCGGTCAACGGCGTCGTGAGGGCCGTCTCAAACACCTTCAAGCTCGCCACTGGCGGCGACGAGTTGATCGCCGCGCTGATCCCGCCGAGCTCGCTGCGAAACGGCGAGAACACCGTCGAGGTCTACGAGGTCACATCGAGCGGCCAGCTCGCCGCGATGGGCGGGACTGACTAGAACGCCTCAGGGAGTGGGATCGACGAAGCCGGTGCGCTCGCGCGCCGCTGTAAGCTGCGCTTGCAGCTTCGCATCGTCGTAGTACGGCAATGGCTTACCGCCGGTCGCCTCGATCACCTGCTGGTAGAGCTCCTCGGCGAGCCGCTTGTTGGCGCGGTTGGCCTCGGCGACGTTGTGGAACTCGCCGGGATCGAGCGTCAGGTCGAAGCGGGCGGCGAACTGGATGGCGCGGAGCACTCGCAGGCTGTCGTCAGCGAAGCTCGCCGCGTTCACC
>CBFGZN010000269.1:0-2976 GCA_965653255.1 uncultured Solirubrobacterales bacterium
GGTTCGTCGAGGGGTTCAACAAGGTCGCGCGCGACGAGCACCGCCACGTCGCCTTCGGGGCGCGCTTCCTGCGCGAGATGGCCGAGCGCGACGACCGCTACCGCGACGCTATCCAGCGCACGCTGGTCGAGTGCGGCCCGGCGGCCGACGGCGTCCTGTTGCCGCCGTGGGCGGCCGAGGACGACGTGATCTTCGGCTACAGCCTCGACGACACGCGCGCCTTCGCGATGAAGGCGCTCGAGCGGCGGCTGAAGGTGATCGGGCTGGCGCCCGTCGCGTGACCGGCTAGCCGGCCGGGGGCGGCGGGGGCGGCGCGGGGGTCGTGCCCGTGGTGGGCGGTACGACCGGCGGTGGAGGAGCCGGCGTCGTGGTCGTCGCCGGTGGAGGTGGCGGCGGCGGAGCCGGTGTCGTCGTGGTGTCGGTCGGTGGTGGAGTGGTGGGCGCGGGCGTCGTGGTGGTCGGCAGCGTGACCGTACCCTCGTCCTCCTGGACGGTGGGGTCGGGCGCCGGAACGGGGGCGGGGACCGGCTCGACGACGGGGGCCGGGGCGGGGACCGCGGCCACTGGCTCGGTCTTCGGCTCGGCCGGCTTTGCCGGCGCGACCTTCTTGCGCGTGGGTTTGGCGTGAGCGGCCGCCGCGGGCGGGGCCGGGTGGCTGGAGATCGACTCGATCTGGGCGGTGATCGGCTCGGCGGGCTTGGTGACGTGCTTGACCTCGACTGCGCCGGCGGTGACGATCGCGGCGGCGGCCATTCCGGCCGCTGCCTTGCCGGCGAGCCCGCCACCGATCGCCGATAGCGCTCCGCCAGCGGCGGCCGCGCCGCTGCCTGCCGCCACGGCGCCACCAGCGGCGATGCCTGCCCCGCCCGCAGCTCCGCCACCAGCCGTCGTCGCGGCGCCACCGGCCGCCGCGCCACCGAAGCCGAGCTTCGCCAGGCCGAGCTTCTGGGCCAGGATGACGAGCGGACCGATTGGGGTCAGCGCGGCGAGCGCCTTGGTCGTCTGGCGCAGCTCGCCGCGGAAGACGCGGCACTGCTGGCAGCTCTTGAGGTGACGGCGGACCGGCGGGGACATCTTCGCCAGGCCCTCGGCGACCTGTCCGAGTTCGAGCCGGACCTCGGCGCAGGTCAGCAGCCGTGCCTCGGCGGCCTCGGCGAGGCTGACGCGGGCGCGCACGAGCAGCGACTTGACGCTCGGCACCGTCGTGTCCATCGCCTCGGCGATCTGCTCGTAGGAGAGCGCGTCGATCTCGCGCAAAAGCAGCGCCGAGCGCTGCGTCTCGGGCAGCAGGCCGACGTCGGCGACGATCTGGCGAAACTCCTCGCGGCGGTGGACGGTGTCGGCGGTCGAGGTGCCGTTGTCGCGCTCGAAGATGTCCATCGAGTCCAGGCCCGACGGCTTCGGCTTGCGCAGGTGGTTGAGGCAGCGGTTGCGCGCGATCCGGTAGAGCCAGGGGCGGGTGTTGATCGGCCGGTCGTCGGCGAGCAGTGCGTTGTAGGAGGCGGCGAAGACCTCCTGCAGGACGTCCTCGGCGTCCTCCTTCGAGCGCAGCATGTGCTGGCAGAAGGCCAGCAGCCGGCCCTGGTAGCGGTGGACGAGCGTCTCGAACGCGGCTTGGTTGCCGCGGCGGGTCATCGCGACCAGCTGCTCGTCGCTACGCAGCTTCAGCAGCGGGGATCGCCCGGCTGTGCCGGCGAGCCCTACTTGGCTTGTCAGTGCGGAAGCCTCCACGTCTCACCCTGGGAGTACCCGTTCCCGGCCTTTGAGACACGGTAGCGGGACGTTTGTTGCGCTCAGGTTGAGTTGAGTGCTTCTTCGGTTGTAGTGCCCGGGACGGGATTCGAACCCGCACACCCCGAGGGGTCGCGCATTTTAAGTGCGCTGCCTGGACCAATTCGGCTACCCGGGCCAGACGATGGTAGACGGACGTTCGACGGGAACGGGCGGCTCTCATCCGCCGCTTGGCCCAGGTCGATGTGAACTCATGGGTTCGGGCGCGCCGCTACTCGTGGCGCTGGCTTCGCTGCTGGCGCTCACGGTCTGTTACTTGCTCGCGTCCGCGCGCGCCCGTCGGCTGAGCGATCAACGCGCCAGCCTGCTCGAGGAAGTCGGTCTGTTGCAGCGGGCCTTGCTGCCGCCGGTACCCGAACAGCTCGGCGCCGTACGCACGTCGGTCGCCTACCGGCCGTCGGAGGGAATGGGCGCTGGCGGCGACTTCTACGATGCGCTGACGCTGCCGGGCAACCGGGCGGCGTTCATCCTCGGCGATGTCTCCGGGCATGGCCGCGAGGCGGTCGCCCAGACCGCCTTCATGCGCTTCACGCTGCGCGCCTACCTCGAGGCCGGCATGGAGCCGCGTGAGGCACTCCAGGTCGCCGGCCCGGTGATCAGCCAGCATCTCGACGACGGAGTCTTCGCGACCGCCGTGATCGCCGTGCACGACCCAGCGACGAGCTCGCTCGTCTATGCCAGCGCCGGCCACCCGCCGCCGCTCGTCGTCGGACCGGAGCGGCCCGAGGCCGTGCTCGCGGCCTCATCGCCGCCGATCGGGCTCGACCTCAAGACTGGTCTGCGCCAGACGACGTTGCCGCTGCGTCCGGGCGCCGTGATCTGCCTCTACACCGACGGTCTCGCCGAGGCGCGCAAGGCGACGCGGATCCTCGGCCGGCCGCGGCTCGGCGACTTCGTCGAGCAGCTCGGCCCGACGGCGCCGGCGAGCGAGCTGCTCGAACGGGTCGCTACAGAGGCAAGGGTCGTGACCGACGACATGGCCGCGGTGTTGATCCGGCCGACCGGTGCGACCGGCGAGGCGGGCGCGCGTCACGAGCAGCTGGAGATCGACGCCGACGAGGCGTCGAGCGGGCTCGCCGAGCAGTTCCTAGCCGCCTGTCACGTCGGCGAGGCGGAGCGACCCTGGCTTGTCGCCGAGGCGGGCCCGGATGCGAAACGCCGCGGTGCGCGAGAGCAGACCGAGGT
>CBFGZN010000270.1:0-2963 GCA_965653255.1 uncultured Solirubrobacterales bacterium
CGTTCGTCCTGAGCCAGGATCAAACTCTCCGTGAAAAATGATTCATGGAAAGCTGTCGTATCCGTACTGCGCGGGCCCTGCGTACACGTTGCGGGACCCTCGGATCGACGGGTTCTTACTACCTACTCAGTTAAGCCTCGCGCCCATCGGCAAAGCCGATCGCGCGGGGTCGAACCTGGACGCGACTGAATCCTCGCGGATTCGGTCGCACATGCTGTTGAGTTTTCAAAGACCGCCCGCACCCTCGGGCGGTGATTCCGCCCTTCGAATACGTCCCCTGCACATGAGAAAGGCCTCCGTAGAGGCCCAGCACTGCTCTCGGTCTCTCGACAGAGGGCTAGGCGCCTGGCATCTCCGTGGTCTTGCTCATCCGAAGGGACCGGGGAGTATAGCGCTGCGTCGACGGAATGTCACGGTCGTCGCTCAATCGACGCGCAAGCGCACAAAACGACGCTTGCCGACCTGCAGCACGACGCCGTCGAGACGCTCGGCAGGAACGTCCAGATCCCCGGCGGCAAGGGGCTCGCCGTCTACCTTGACCCCGCCCTGAGCCAACAGACGGCGGCCCTCCGAGGTCGACATCCCGAAGGCGTCGCGCAGAACGCCCGGCAGATGGACGGCGCCGCCGTTGGCTGCAACGGCGTGCTCGGGGATCTCGTCCGGCAGCTCGCGCTCGACGTGCAGGCGATCGAAGTGCTCCTCCGCCGTACGCCCCGCCTCCTCGCCGTGCAGCCGCGCGGCAATCCCGCGCGCGAGCGCGCGCTTGGACTCGACCGCCGGGCGCTCCGCATCGAACGCGCCGTCGAGCAGCAGGTCGTAGTAGACCGGCATCGCCGTGTCCGGGACGCGCATCAGCTTGCCGAAGACCTCCTCCGCCGGCTCAGTGACGCCAACGTAGTTGCCAAGCGACTTTGACATCCGCTGGATCCCGTCCGTCCCTGGCAGGATCGGCATCGTCAGGACCGACTGCTGCGGCACGCCGTAAGCCTGCTGGATCTGTCGGGCGAGCAGCAGGTTGAACTTCTGGTCGGTTCCGCCGAGCTCGACATCGGCTTCGACGGCAACCGAGTCGTAGCCCTGGAGCAATGGGTAAAGCAACTCGAGCACCGAGATCGGCTCGTTGGCCGCGTAACGCTTGGCGAAGTCGTCGCGCTCCAGCAGCTGGGCGACGGTCGCGGTGCGCGCAAGCGCGAACAGCTCCTCCATCGCCATTGCGAGCCACTCGCCATTGCGGCGCACCTCGGTCCGCTCGGCGTCGAGCACCTTGAAGGCCTGGCGCTGGAAGGTCTCGGCGTTCGCGTCGATCTGCTCGCCCGAGAGCACCGGTCGCGTGGCGGAGCGTCCTGACGGATCTCCTACGCGCGCGGTGTAGTCGCCGATGATCAGAACGACGGTGTGGCCGAGGTCCTGGAACTCACGCAGCTTGCGCAGCACCACAGTGTGGCCAAGATGGATGTCGGGCGCGGTCGGGTCGATCCCCAGCTTGACCCGCAGCGGCCGGCCCTCGCCGAGCTGCCGTTCGAGTGAGCCCGCAGGCAGCGCCTCGACGGCGTTGCGGCAGAGGTAGCGGGCGTCCTCGGCCGCGGAATCCGTCATGGGCCCAATGCTAGACTGGCGCCCGCCGCACCGGCCGTCCGGGCTTCCCTACCCTCACCAGCGGAGCCTCCTGAGCAACGGGCCGAATCGCCATGCCAGAGCCGCCGACCACAGTCACGCCTCCGCACGCCTTGCCGCCCGACGGCCCCGGGCCGCCTGCCCGCAAGCCGAAGGTCAAGAAGCTGCGCTTGCTGCTGATCCTCACTGGCCTTGCCGCGTTGGCGCTGGTCTCGACGGTGTTCGGAATGATGATGGCGGTCGCGAGCGACCTGCCCCAGCTCGAGAACAAGGCCGAGTACGACCGGGCGAAGAACTCGACTGTCTACTCCGACCGCGCGTCGGGCGAGCAGAAGCTCGCCCGCCTGACCGGCAACGAGAACCGGATCCTGCTCAAGGAGCAGGACATCTCACCGAACATCACCAACGCGGTGATCGCGATCGAGGACCGCCGTTTCTACGAGCACGACGGCGTCGACTACCGCGGCATCGCCCGCGCCCTGTTCCAAGACGTGCTGGCCCGCCGTGCCGCCCAGGGCGGGTCGACGATCACGCAGCAGTTCGTCAAGAACGCGCTGGCTGCGCAGTCCGACCGCTCGGTCTTCCAGAAGCTGCGCGAGTCGGCGCTCGCCTACCACCTCGAGCGCCAGTGGAGCAAGCAGAAGGTGCTGACCCAGTACCTCAACAGCGTCTATTTCGGCAACGGGGCCTACGGCATCGAGGCGGCCGTTCGGACCTACTTCGGCGCTGAGACGACCGCGACGACGATCGACCCGGTGACCGGCGCGGTCGTGCCCGCCGAGGAGATCGATCCGGCCAGCGGCGCGGACGACCCCGCGGCGCTGAACGTCAGTCCCGCGCAAGCGGCGCTGCTCGCCGGGATCATCGCTTCTCCGAGCATGTACGACCCGGTCCAGAACCCGAAGGACTCGAAGGCGCGGCGCGACATCGTGCTCCAGCGGATGCTCGACGAGGAGATGATCACGCGCGCCGACTACGAGGAGGGGATCCGCGAGGAGATCCCCGACGAGAACGACATCCAGCCGCCGCAGCCGCACTCCAACCAGCCCTACTTCACGACCTGGCTGACCCAGCAGCTCGTCGACCGCTACGGCCCGGGCGCCGTGTTCGGCGGAGGTCTCAAGGTCACGACGACGCTCGACCCTGAGCTGCAAGCGGCGGCCGAGCAGGCGGTCTCAGGACGGCTCGGCGCGATCGGCCCCGCCGCGTCGCTCGTCGCGATCGAGAACAAGACCGGCGAGGTCAAGGCGATGGTCGGCGGGCCCGACTACCAGGAGCGGCCGTTCAACCTGGCGACCAACGGCCACCGCCAGCCAGGCTCGTCGTTCAAGCCGTTCATCCTCGTGCGG
>CBFGZN010000271.1:0-2950 GCA_965653255.1 uncultured Solirubrobacterales bacterium
CCGGGATTGGGGGAGCAGCATGGCTACCTCTACGACGGTCCTAACGACGATGGCTACTACCACTACACGGGCGAGGGCCAGTACGGCGATCAGCGCATGGTTCAGGGCAACCGGGCAATTCGCGACCATGCTGGCGAGGGGCGTGAGCTCCACCTGTTTGAGGCTCAGGGTCCGGAGCTCCGATACATCGGGGAGTTCGCCTACGTTGACGACTATCAGGCAGAGGCTCCTGAGACCAATGGTGGCGAGCGTCGGGCGGTCATCGTCTTCCGGCTTGCCCAGCAGGCGGGTGTGCCAGCGACCCCGACCAAGTCCCGCCTCGATCGGCTGAGTGGCGAGGCAGTTGTCGAGGTGCCGGTTGAGCAGCTCACAACTGAGACCACGTTGATCGACGGCGATCGTGAGCCTTACGAGGCTGAGCGTCGCGAGCAGAAGCTGGTGCGTTCCTTCTTAGCGGCACTTGAGTTGCGTGGCCACGACGTCTGCCGGTTGCAGCTCCGCCCCTCGGGCGAGGCAGCACCACTGTTCTGCGATCTCTTCGACAAGACAACGAACACCCTGTATGAGGCCAAGGGGTCCGTCGCTCGTCCGTCGGTTCGGATGGCCTTAGGTCAACTCGCGGACTACTCCCGTTTCATCAAGCCAACTCCGCAAAGGTCGTTGCTTGTACCCCAGAAGCCGCGCCCAGACCTGCTTGCGTTGCTAGACGATCAAGGCGTCGCAGCAACCTGGCCGGACTCAGACGGATTCGTCTCGACCAGTGACTAGAGTTGAGTACTCTGGTTTGGTTCCCGCCGGGCAGGATTGCCGGCCTTCTAGCAGCCTCTGACCGGTCTTAGTGACCTCTCAAACGACGATCCCCGATCGTGACGGGCCGCGCGACGAGTGCGGCGTGTTTGGCGTATTCGCTCCCGAATCCGAGGTTGCGCGGCTCGCGTACTTCGGGTTGTTCGCGCTTCAGCACCGGGGTCAGGAGTCGGCGGGAATCGCAGCCTGCGAAGACGGCCACATCATGACCGTGCGCGATCTGGGCTTGGTGTCGCAGGTCTTCGACGAGCAGAAGCTGAAGGCGCTGACCGGCGACATGGCGGTCGGGCACGTGCGCTACTCGACGACCGGCTCGTCGGCGTGGGAGAACGCTCAGCCGGTCTACCGCTCCGATCATCGCCACCTCGCGCTGGCGCACAACGGCAACCTGATCAACGCCGTCGAGTTGCACGGCGAGCTGCTCGACAAGGGCGTCTCGTTCCGCTCGACTTCGGACTCGGAGATCATCGCGGCACTGCTGTCGACCCATGAGGCCGACACGATCGAGGAGGCGCTCGCCGAGACGCTGCCGCGCTTGCAGGGGGCGTTCTCGACGGTCGTGATGACAACCGACAAGCTCGTCGCCTTCCGCGACGGTGCTGGGTTGCGGCCGCTGTCGCTGGGCAAGATCGGCGAGCGCTGGTGCGTCGCTTCGGAGAGCTGCGCGTTCGACATCATCGGCGCCGAGCTGGTGCGTGAGGTCGAGCCGGGCGAGATAATCGTGATCTCCGAGGCGGGGATGGAGTCGCGCCAGGCGATCGACTCGCCGCGCAAGGCGTTCTGCGTCTTCGAGCACATCTACTTCGCGCGGCCGGACTCGATCCTCGAGGGCAACCGGACCCAGGTCTCGCGGCGCAAGATGGGCGAGATCCTCTGGCGCGAGTCGCCGGTCGAGGCGGACGTTGTCGTTGCCGTTCCGGACTCCGGCAATCCGGCCGCCGCCGGCTTCTCGAAGGCGTCGGGGATTCCGCGCGACGAGGGGCTGATCAAGAACCGCTACGTCGCGCGCACCTTCATCCAGCCGGGCCAGGAGCTACGCAAGCATGGCTTGCGGATGAAGTTCAACCCGCTGCGCGAGGTCGTCGAGGGCAAGCGGCTGGTCGTCGTCGACGACTCGATCGTGCGCGGCAACACGACCCGCCAGATCGTCCAGATGCTGCGCGACGCGGGTGCGCTCGAGGTCCACATGCGGATCTCGGCGCCGCCGATTCGCTACCCCTGCCACTACGGCGTCGACATGTCGACGACCGACGAGATGGTCGCCCACGGCCGCAACGTCGAGGAGATCGCCGAGCACCTGGAGTGCGACTCGCTCGCCTACCTCTCGCTCGAGGGCGTTTACGAGGCGATCCGCGGCGAGCGCGGCACCCACTGCGACGCCTGCTTCTCTGGCGAGTACCCGCTCGACGGCACCGGCGACGCCCAAGGCAAGTACGCCTTCGAGCTGCCCGTCGTCAGCGGCGGCTGAGCTAGCGGCGCCTTTCGCGCTCCCGCCGCTTTCGCTCCGCCGCACCCGGCCCGTAGCGATCGTCGGCCTCGTAGCTCGCGATCAAGAGCACAGCCAGCAGCGCATCTCGCACCAGGTTGCCGAACTCGAGAGCGTCCTGGACGGCACACACCGTCCATACACCGAAGACCAAGATCGGCAGCACGAACAGGATCGACTTCAGCATGGCATATACGCTACCACGTGGTTGCGATGTCGTGCAGCAGTGCGAGGCTGCCGATCACGGTCCCAACCGCTGCTCCAAGACCAGCCGCCCGATCCCAGCGCGGCTCCTCTCGCGTTGCCTCCCACGCGCACATCGCCGCCCCGCCGAAGCTCGCCCAGCCTCCGATGGTCCTGACCAACGGGTCGGTCGTTTCGCTCAGCGACGCTCCTGCGATGATGCCGGCCGCGGCGGCGGCTAGATGAGACGGAAAGTCCATGGCGGCCAGGTTGTCGAGCGCCGTGTGACGGGACAACACCGGCGCGACACAGGTCTGTGACGGCGGTCTTGGCGGCCGGTGGCGGCGCTACGGTTGCCGGGCGATGGAGTTGGAACAGGCGCTGCAGAAGTACTTCGGGTTCTCGGCTTTCCGGCCGGGGCAGCGCGAGGCTTGCGAGGCGGCGCTCGCGGGTCGCGACACGCTGGTCGTGATG
>CBFGZN010000272.1:0-2929 GCA_965653255.1 uncultured Solirubrobacterales bacterium
GTGCTCGGCTCCGCGGCTCCGCTGGGACTTCGCCCCGTGCCTGGCGCTCCTTGCGGCGTAGGGCGCTCCGTGTGGTTCGACGGCAGAGGCTCCGCCCGGACGCTCCGCTCGCTACGCCTGCGCGCGCAAACGCAAAATCGTCGCCACCCGCGGAAGCGGCGTCTCGTGTGCTGGGCTTGCTGCTGCGTCCGCCGTCAGAGCAAGACTGATGGGCCTTGGCAGCTCTACGAGTTAGCGATCTCTTTGATCCGGACGACTTGGTCGCGCAATGGGTATTCACCCTGACTGCCACCGTTGCCGATCTCGGGACGGCCGAGGGCCTGTTCCAAGACTCGCTCCATTCGGATGAGCCGGCTGTTCGGACGTCCTACCACTATCGGCAACTCATGGCTCGCCTCTACGAGGCGGAACGCGTCGTGGCCGGTATCGACACCGAAGAGGTCGCGGGGTTCTTGGACGAGCGGGTCGCTGCGGGTCGGCCTGTCGAATTTCTAAGAGCCCAGTTCTTGCCGATCGAGTCTTCGGTGGCGCGGAGCACCTTCGGCTACGCCCGTCATCGCACTATCCACCACGCTCATGTGGGGAGCAAGGAGCTACGTGCGACGCTATCGGCGGCGGGTGGTCAAAACGCAAGGATCCTTGTCGACACTCAGCAGGAACGGCTGGTCTATGAGTGGCCTGAGGCCGTGATCTCGCATGTCCTGGCGCCGGATCTAGATACGTCGGCAGGCATCGACGCGTTTGCGGCACGCGCCAATCTCGCCCAGGAGATACTCGCCAATTTCGCGGCGCTCCTTCAGTCCGTTATGCATCCTTACGCCGAGCGTGTTGGCGTCAATGTTGATCTGCTGTACCACGACATCGCGGATGCGTGATATCGCATGCTCAGGTCGCCGGACTGAAGGCGTCTCCCCGGGGTTAGCTAGAGCAGCGGGTCGCCAAGCTTGCCCCAGGGGGCGCCGGCAGAGGGCTCGCGGCCGGTGCCCTCGAGGAGGCCGGCCTCGAGCCAGGGGCTCATGGTGGGGCCGGTGTCGCTGGAGGGGGTCGGGGCGGTCTCGCGGATGAACTGCTCGATGGCGGCGGCGATCGCGGCGGCCTCCTCGGGAGAGGCGGCGGACTGCGCGATCTCGATGCGGGGGCGCAAAGGGGTCTGCTTGCCGTTGGCGGTCATCGGGGCGGGGAGGCTAGCGGGCTTTGGCGATCAGCTCGTCGCAGAGGTCGGGGAGGCTGATGGCCTCGACGTTCGGTGCGACGCGGAAGCGGTCTGTGCCGGGGTAGACGACGAAGGAACGGCTGGCCTGGACGTCCTCGATTGCGGAGTAGAAGCCGCGCTCGGGGACGGGGCTGAGGCTGCGCTTGACCTCGATCGCCCACTTCTCGTCAGGCCATTCGAGGATCAGGTCGATCTCAGCCCCGACGGCCGTTCGGTAGAAGCCGGGTATTGGGTGGATCGCCGAACTGCGGATTGCGAGCAGGTTCTCGATGACGAATCCCTCCCAACTGGCGCCGACGACCGGATGGCTGACGAGCGATTGCTTGTCGCCGATTCCGAGCAGCGTGTGCACCAGTCCGCTGTCGCGCACGAACACCTTCGGCGACTTGGTGAGCCGCTTGCCGACGTTGACGAAGTACGGCTGGAGGCGCCGAACGAGCATCAGGTCCACAAGCAGGTCGATGTAGCGGACGACGGTCTTCCCGTCGACGCCGAGGTTGCGAGCGAGCTGGGACGCGTTGAGCACGCAGCCCTGGTTGTGGGCAAGCATCGTCCAAAGGCGGTAGAGCGTCTCGGCCGGAATCGGGGCGCCCAGCGCGGGGATGTCCCGCTCCAGGTAGGTCCTGATGAGACTGCTGCGCCAGTCCAGGCTGTCGGCGCCGGTTGTGGCCAGGAAGCTCTGCGGGAACCCGCCACGGACCCAGAGCTTGTCGTGGTCCTCGACGGGAACCTCGGTCACGCCCAGCGGCGAGAGCTCCTGGTATGAGACTCGGCCGGCGAGAGACTCTCCGGATTGGGCGAGCAGATCCTGTGACGCGGATCCGAGCAGCAGGAACCTCCCGTTTGCTCGGCCTTGGCCCTGGCGCCCGCGGTCGATGATTCCGCGCAGCTCCTGGAAGAGGCCCGGGACGCGCTGGACCTCGTCGAGGATCACCAGCTCTTCGGAGTGATCCTCGAGATAGAGCAAGGGGTCCTTCTTGAGGCGATCGCGATCGGGGGACGTCTCGAGGTCCACGTAGTGCCATGACTCCCAGCGCTTGGCTGTCTGCTTTGCCAGCGTCGTCTTGCCGACCTGGCGGGGACCCAACAGCACGACTGCCGGCATGCGCTCCAGCCGGGAGGCAATACGCGGTGCCAGCTTGCGATCGATCATGCGTGCAATTCTGACATCCAATTCCGAATTTTCAAGGTTAAAATGCCAATCGGCGTCTATGACCTTGCAAATCGTGCATCGTGATGCGCAATTTGCAAGGTTGAACGGGGCCAGCGGTCCAAGCGGCAGACCGAACGGGCTGATGGCCGGCGAGCCCGCCTACAGCGGGATGTTGCCGTGCTTGCGCTTCGGCCCGGGCACGCGCTTGGTCTCGAGCATCTCGAGCGCCTTGATCAGCTTGGGACGGGTTTCGTGGGGGACGATTACGTCGTCGATGTAGCCGCGCTCGGCCGCCGAGTAGGGGTTGGCGAAGCGGGCCTTGTAGTCGTCCATCAGCTTCTGGCGCCGCTCGTCGGGCGTCGGTGAGCTGGCGATGTCGCGGCGGTAGATGATGTTGACCGCGCCCTCTGGACCCATCACGGCGACCTCGGCCTGCGGCCAGGCGAAGTTGAAGTCGGCCAGCATGTGCTTGGAGGCCATGACGTCGTAGGCGCCGCCGTAGGCCTTGCGGGTGACGACGGTCAGCTTCGGCACGGTCGCCTCGGTGTAGGCGTAGAGCAGCT
>CBFGZN010000273.1:0-2926 GCA_965653255.1 uncultured Solirubrobacterales bacterium
GCGACAGCCTCCGGGTCGTACTCGCGCAGTAGCCGGATTCGCCCACGCGACTGCTCGTCTGGCGCCAGTGCGAGCAGGTCGTCGTGATTGGAGCGGTCCATCGCGAGGATCAGGTCGTAGGAGTCGAAGTCAGCGGGCGCGACCTGGCGCGCCTGCCCGGTCAGCTCGATCCCGCGGCCCGCGGCGGCTCCCGCCGAGCGGTGGTCCGGCGCGTGGCCGACGTGCCAGTCGCCGGTCCCCGCGCTGTCGAGCTCGACCGCCTCGACGAGCCCCTCCTCGACCAGCAGGTGGCGCATCACGCCCTCGGCGGTCGGCGAACGGCAGATGTTGCCGAGGCAGACGAACAGCAGTCGCATCGCGGCCCTCAGACCCCGGCGGGGTCCTTGACCGCGTCGAGCACACCGAGCAGCTCGCCGACGCGGCAAACCAGCAGCCGCTCCTCTTCGACCTCGATCCAGACGCCGGCCGAGGCGGGGAAGACGACATGGTCGCCCGGCTTAACCGGCATCTTCACGCCGACCGACTCCCACCAGTCGAGCCCCTGGCCGATCGCCAGCACGATCCCGTGCTGCGGCGGCGGCTCGTTGGTTCCCGGCGGTACGACGAGGCCGGACCGGCGGACGCGGTCGGGGTCGAGCCCCAGCGCCTCCCCGATGCGGTCCATCTGGCGCTCGATGGCGAACTCGACCTGGGGAGCGCCGAAGCCGCGGAAGGCGCTGTCGGGGTCGAGCTCCTTGATCACGACGCGGTCGAACAGCGGCCGCAGCTCTTGGCGCATGTGCCGAGGATACGGCGCTGGCGTATCGTCTCGCCGTATGACCACCACCACGACGCCGGGCGCCGACGCCTACACGATCCCCCAAGAGTTCCAGGACTTCCGCGACACGATTCGCGACCTCGTGAAGGGTGAGGTGGCGCCGCGCGCCGCCGAGATCGACGCCAAGGCCGAGTACCCGTGGGACATCCGTAAGGCGTTTGCCGACCACGACCTGCTCGGGCTGCCGTTCCCCGAGGAGCTCGGCGGCACAGGCACCGGGACGTTGATGCTCAACATCGCCGTAGAGGAGGGCGGCATCCCGGTGATCCACAAGGGCAAGGTGATCGGCGGGGTCGGCGTCTCGGGGCTGACGCCGCAGCAGGACGAGGAGGTCGCCAAGGCCTGCGCGTCCTCATCGCTGATCTTGATGATCCAGGAGCTTGGCACGCTGCCGATCCAGCTCCACGGCACCGAGGAGCAGAAGCAGCAGTGGCTGCCGCGCTGCGCGTCCGGCGAGTGGTCGCCCGCCTTCTGCCTGTCGGAGCCCGAGGCCGGCTCCGACCCTGGCGCGATGCGCACCACCGCCGTCCGCGACGGTGACGAGTGGGTCATCAATGGCACCAAGAACTGGATCAGCAACGCGACGATCGCCGACTTTTACCTCGTGTTCGCGGTCACCGACCGCGAGAACAAGCGCTTCTCGGCCTTCATCGTCGAGAAGGACCGCGAAGGCTTCTCGGTGCCGAAGCTCGAGCACAAGCTCGGCATCAAGGGCTCGCCGACCGGCCAGCCGGTGTTCGAGGACGTCCGCGTCCCCGCCGACCACCTGATCGGCGACGAGGGCCGCGGCATGGCCGTCGCGCTCTCGACGCTCGAGCGCACCCGCCTCGGCGCCGGTGCCCAGGCCGTCGGGATCGCGCAGGGCGCGATCGACTACGCGACCGCCTACGCCAAGGAGCGCGTCTCCTTCGGCAAGCCGATCATCGAGCACCAGGCGATCGCCTTCAAGCTCGCCGACATGGAGACCAAGACCGCCGCCGCGCGCGAGCTCGTCTACAAGGCCTGCGCGATGGCCGACCGCAACGAGCCCGGCCTCGGCAAGTACACCTCGATGGCGAAGCTGTTCGCCTCCGACGTCGCGATGCAGGTCACCATCGACGCGATCCAGGTGCTCGGCGGCTACGGCTACGTCGACGAGTACCCCGTCGAGCGAATGATGCGCGACGCCAAGATCACCCAGATCTACGAGGGCACCAACGAGATCCAGCGGATGGTCGTCTCGCGTTCGATGCGCTAGCGAGCCCGGCCTCCGCTAGCCTGTGCGGCCGTCCCAGAGCGGACCTCGGAGAGGTGCCGGAGTGGTTGAACGGGGCAGTCTCGAAAACTGTTGGTCGCGCAAGCGGCTCGTGGGTTCGAATCCCACCCTCTCCGCTCGTTGCGTTCGGCTGCTCGTGGTGCTTTAGTTCTTGCGTGGTGCGTGTGGCGAGTCTCATCTGCGTCGTCGCCGCGTGCTGTGTGTTCGCCGCGCCAGCGTCCGCGCTCACTCGGACGTTCGGCAGCGATCTCGATGCTGCCGGCCTAGTCAATCAGCTCGAGTGTGGCTCCTATGGGTTGCAGTCGCCCTGCACGTCGGTGGCGGCCGGCTTCGCGCCGGGGAACGCGCATCCGGCTTCGGCTCCGATGGATGGGGTCATCGTCAGGGTTCGGTTTCGCACGGAGCAGGCGTTGAACCTGACGTTGCGGCTGGCGCGACCTGTGACGGGCGGCCGAACAGGCGGTGGTACCGGTCCGCAGCTCATCGCAGCCGGTCCCGGATCGTACGAGCAGCTCGTTCGCCTGCCCGTGCTAGCGGGGGACCTGCTCGCGGCCGACGGCTCCACCACGGTTGCCTTCGTCTCGGGCGTGGGCGTAGCCGATCAGTACTCGCCGGTGCTGGTCGATGGCGCTCCCGGGCGCCCGCTGGACAATGGAAGCGAGAGCTTCGAGTACCTGATCAACGCTGACATCGAGAGCGATGCCGACGTCGACGGCTTCGGCGACGACAGCCAGGACAACTGCCGCGCGGTGTCGAACCCGGGCCAGCAGGACCGCAACGGCGACGGGACGGGTGACGCGTGCGACGATCAGGACGGCGACGGTCGTGTCGACGCGGCCGACAACTGTCCCGAC
>CBFGZN010000274.1:0-2919 GCA_965653255.1 uncultured Solirubrobacterales bacterium
TGATCGCAAGCGCCGGCGGTCAGATCGTCAACGACCAGGGTGACGTGGTCGTCGACGACACCGCCAAGACAGCCGCCGAGATCGTGCGCAAGCTCGCCCGCTCGCCGGCGGCCCCGCCTGGGATGTCGACCAACGCCGAGGACGATGCCCGGCTCGGCTTCGAGTCCGGCCGCTCCGATTACCAGATCAACTACACCTTCATCTACCCGTCCGCCGCCGAGATCAGCGACGACTTCCAGAAGAACATCGGCTGGGCGCGCTACCCGCGCAGCGTCGCCGGCGAGTCGAGCAAGCCGCCGCTCGGCGGGATCAACATCGGCGTCGGCGCCTTCTCGAAGAAGCGCGACCTCGCCTTCGACGCCGCCGAGTGCCTGTCCAGCGAGGCCAACCAGCTCGTCGCCGCCGAGAAGGGCGGGCTCGCGCCGTCGAGCGCCGCCGTCTACGACAAGCCGGCGCTGAAGAAGGCGTTCCCGTTCTCCGACCTGTTGCAGGAGTCGATCGAGGACGGCGGGCCGCGGCCGGTGACGCCGGCCTATGCCGACATATCGCTGGCGATCCAGAAGACCTACCACCCGCCCGCCGACGTCGACCCGGCAACGGTCGTCGAGGAGCTCAGCGACCGGATCGACAAGGCCGTCGAGGGAGGGATCTTTTGATGGACGCCCCTAAGCGAGGCATCTTCTGATGGAGGCGGCAAGCGTCCCCGACGCCCAAGTCGCTCCTCAGGCGCCGCGCAAGAACGGGGGCGCCAGCGACCGCGCGAAGTCTGAGCGCAAGCTCGCCTACATGCTCTGCGCCCCGGCGGTGATCGCGATGCTGATCGTCACCGGCTATCCGATCGGCTACGCCTTCTACCTGTCACTGCAGAAGTTCGACCTGCGCTTCCCCGACGACAAGGAGTTCGTCGGACTATCGAACTACGGCGACGTGCTGACGTCGAGCACCTGGTGGGGTGACGTTGGTACGACACTGATCATCACCGTTGCGTCGGTGGCGCTCGAGTTGGTGCTCGGGATGGCGATCGCGCTCGTCATGCATCGCGCGATCTTCGGCCGCGGCGCTGTACGCGCATCGGTGCTGATCCCGTACGGAATCGTCACGGTCGTCGCGGCGTTCGCCTGGCGCTACGCCTTCGACCCGACCAGCGGCTTCGTCCAGAGCCTGCCGCTGATCTCCGACACCTGGGCACCGTTCAACGAGCGCGACAGCTCGCTGCTGGTGATCATCCTGACCGAGGTCTGGAAGACCACGCCATTCATGGCGCTGCTGTTGTTAGCCGGGCTGGCGCTCGTTCCCGACGAGCTGCACGAGGCGGCGAAGGTCGACGGCGCGAGCGCTGTTCAGCGCTTCTTCCGGATCACGCTGCCGCTGATGAAGCCGGCGATCCTCGTCGCGCTGCTGTTCCGCACGCTCGACGCGTTCCGGATATTCGACACGATCTTCATCCAGACGGCGGGCGCGAACGGCACCGAGTCGGTATCGATACTGGGTTACAACGTCCTGATCAACAGGGTGAACCTCGGCCTGGGATCGGCCGTGTCGATTCTCATCTTCCTCGCGGTCATCCTGATCGCGACCTTCTTCGTCAAGGTGCTCGGCACGAGCACCGCACAGCAGCGAGGGGAGGCCTGAGATGGCCGAGTCGAGCCGCAACCGCGTGTTCTGGGGGATCGGCATCCTCGTCGTCGTCTTGTACGCGCTGATCCCGGTCGTCTGGATCGCTTCGCTGTCGGTCAAGCCGGCCGCGAAGCTCTCCGACGGCAAGTTTTTCTCCGGCAGCCCCACTTTCGAGAACTACGAGACGATCTTCAACGACGACACGTTCCTCGCCGCGCTGGTCAACTCGATCGGCATCGCGCTGATCGCGACGGTGATCTCGATCGGGCTCGCCGCGATGGCCGCCTACGCGCTCGCGCGACTCGACTTCGCCGGCAAGACCGTGATCCTCTCGGGCGCGCTCGCGGTCGCGATGTTTCCGCCGATCTCGATCGTCGGCTCGCTGTTCGACATGTGGCGCTCGATCGGCCTCTACGACACCTGGGCTGGGCTGATCATCCCCTACATGACCTTTACGCTGCCGCTGGCGATCTACACGCTGTCGGCGTTCTTCCGCGAGATCCCGTGGGAGCTCGAGCAGGCGGCGCAGGTCGACGGCGCGACCCCGTTCCAGGCGTTCCGCAAGGTGATCGTGCCGCTCGCCGCGCCCGGGGTGTTCACCGCGGCGATCCTCGTCTTCATCTTCGCCTGGAACGACTTCATCTTCGCCAACACGCTCACCTCGACCGACAACGCGCGCACCGTCCCGGCGGCGCTCGCCTTCTTCACCGGCGGGTCGCAGTTCGAGCAGCCGATCGGGGCGATCTCGGCGGCGGCGGTGGTCGTGACGATCCCGATCATCGTGATGGTCCTGATCTTCCAGCGCCGGATCGTCGCTGGCCTGACCGCGGGCGCGGTCAAGGGATAGGGCAGGGGATTACGGGTAAGGAGAGAGACGATGGCCAAGATCACCTTCGACGGAGTCACCAAGCGCTACCCGGACGGCTTCGAGGCCGTCAAGGACATGGACCTCGAAGTCGAGGACGGCGAGTTCATGATCCTCGTAGGGCCTTCCGGCTGCGGCAAGTCGACCGCGCTGCGGATGGTCGCCGGGCTCGAGGACATCAGCGACGGCGAACTGACGATCGGCGACGAGGTCGTCAACCAGAAGGCGCCGCGCGACCGCGACATCGCGATGGTCTTCCAGAACTACGCGCTCTACCCGCACATGACGGTGTACGAGAACATGGCGTTCGCTCTGAAGCTGCGCAAGACCCCGAAGGCGGAGATCGACCGCGCCGTCAAGGAGGCCGCGGCCCTGCTCCAGCTCGAGGAGTACCTGTCGCGTAAGCCGAAGGCGCTCTCCGGTGGTCAGCGTCAGCG
>CBFGZN010000275.1:0-2914 GCA_965653255.1 uncultured Solirubrobacterales bacterium
TCGGGTGGAAGACCTCGTCGAGGCGCCCGCGGACGTCGAGCATCCCGTCGTCGGCGATCTGGTCCATGCCCGCCTTGAGATCGGCGCCGGATGAGAAGGCGCGCCCGGCCCCAGTCAGCAGGACCGCGCGCACGGACTCGTCGCTCGCGGCGCGCTCGACGACCTCCTTGAGATCGGCGCCGAGCTGGCTGTTCCAGGCGTTCAGTGTGTCGGGGCGGTTGAGGACGATCCGGCCGACGCCGCCCTCCTGCTCCCAGGTGATCGTCTCGTAGCGCACGTCCGCAACCGTATCCTGGCCGCATGCTGATCGATTCGGTCGTCTGGCTCGGGCACGCGAGCTTTCGGATCGAGACGGGCGGGACGATGGTCTACATCGACCCCTACCGAACACCTGTGGGGGCGCCGTCGGCCGACGTCATCCTGGTCACCCACGGCCACTACGACCACTTCTCGCCACAGGACGTCGAGGCGCTCTCGCACGACGAGACGTGGTTGATCGCGCCGGCGGCGGTCGCCGAGCGGGCGAGCGGGCAGGTCGCGTCGATCGCTCCAGGCGAGACGATCGAGCTCGACCATCTGCGCGGCATCGACGTCACCGCGGTAGCGGCGTACAACACCTCGAAGCGCGACAGCGACGGCAATGCCTTCCATCCGCGCGAGGCGGGCTGGGTCGGCTTCGACGTCAACGTGCGCGGAGAGCGGCTCTACCACGCCGGGGACACCGATGTGATCCCCGAGATGGACGCGGTGGTCGGCGTCGATGTCGCGCTGCTGCCGGTCTGCGGCGGCTATGTGATGACGGCCGGTGAGGCGGTCGAGGCTGCGCGACGGATCCAGCCGCGCGTCGCGGTGCCGATGCACTGGGGCAGTCATCTCGGGACGCGCGCCGACGCCGAGGTGTTCGCGGAGCGCGCTCCGGTCGAGGTCCGCATCCTGGAAGCCGCCCGATAGGCTGGCGCCGGTTTGCGAAGCTCGCGCGCCCTCCGGACACTCGCGTGGGGCGCCGTCGCGGTCGGGATCGCCACGCCGCTCCTCCGTCACCGCCTGCGGCTGAAGCCACAGGTCGTCACCGCGCTCTCGTTTCAGGCGCCAGTGGCGCTCGCGTTGGCAACCCCGCGCACGCGCCTGCGCGACGCCGGCATCTACGCGCTCCAGATGTGGGCCTACTACGCCCACTACGACATGCCCGACGACGATCCCGACGCGCTGTTGCGGCGGACGCATGTCGACTATCCGATTCGTATCGACCGGCTGATCGGCGGTGGCGAGCTGCCGAACGCGCGCCTCCAGCGGGCGTTCGGGAGGCCGGGCGAGGTGCGGCCGCACGACCTGGCGTTGTCGATGGTCCACTGGGCATGGTTCGTGGTCCCGCACGGGACCGTCGCCTACCTGCTGTTGCGCCACCACGACCGGTTCGTGCGCGGCGCGGCGATGACGGCGGCCACCTTCGACCTCGGCCTGGTCGTCTACTGGGCGATCCCGACGGCGCCGCCCTGGTATGCCGCCGAGAGCGGGCGGACCGCGCCGCTGCGGCGGATCATGGTCGAGTCCGGCGAGCGCTTTTGGGGTCGTTTCTGGCGACCGCTCTACGATGGGTTGGAGGGCAATCCCTTCGCTGCCATGCCGTCACTGCACTTTGGAACATCGGTAATGGCCGCCCGGGTGCTGTCTGAGGTCGGCAGGGGGCCAGGCGCGCTGGGCTGGGCCTACGCACTGACACTGGGCTTCGGCCTGGTGTATCTCGGCGAGCACTACGTCGTCGACCTGATCGCCGGCTTCGCGCTCTCCGAAGTGGTTCGCCGTGGCACGCCGGTGGCGGCGCCGGCCGCGCTGCGGGCAGCGCGGGCGATCCAGCGACTGGAGCCCGGGGCAGCCTGATGGCGGTGCGCGCCGAGGACGACGAGGACGTCTTCGAGGAGGACCACGAGGAGGACGAGCGCGTATCGGGGATGGGCGCGATGCTGCTCGACCGGCGCCGCCTGACTTTCGGCTTGCTGCTGGTCCTGGCGCTGATCGCGGCGATCTACGTGCTGTTCCCGCGGATCGTCGGCCTCGACGGCGAGCTGGCGCGGATCAGCCACGCCGACTGGTACTGGGTCGTGATCGCGGTCGTCTTCAACGTCGCGGCGTTCGGCGCATACGTGATGCTGTTCCGCGGTGTGCTCGGCGGGAATGCGTCGGCGGGCGTGCGCAAGCGCCTCGACGCCAACGCCAGCTACCAGATCACGATGGCCGGTCTCGCCGCGACGCGGATCTTCTCGGCCGCCGGCGTCGGCGGGATCGTCTTGACCTATTGGGCGCTGCGCAAGGCCGGCATGCCGCGCCGCCGCTCGGCCTGCCGGATGGTCGCCTTCCTGGTGCTGATGTACTCGGTCTACGGGTTCGCGCTGATCATCTTCGGCGTGCTGCTGCGGACCGGCGTGCTGCCCGGCGACGCGCCGGTCGCGGGAACGATCGTCCCGGCGGCGCTCGCGGCGGGGGCGATGCTGATCGCCGGGCTGATCGCGCTGATCCCGGGCGATCTCGAGCGGCGGCTTTCGAGCTTCAAGGGCAAGGGGCGGCTGGCGCGCGGCGCGGCCAAGCTGGCGCCGGTTCCCGCGACCGCCGCGACCGGCATCCGCACCGCGATCGACTACGTCCGCCACCCGCGCCAGGGCGCGCTCGCGATCGGCGGAGCGATCGGCTTCTGGGCGGCCAATATCGGCGTGCTGTGGGCGAGCTTCGAGGCGTTCGGCGGCGACGTCCCGTTCGGCGTGCTCGTCCAGGGCTTCTTCGTCGGGATGGCCGCCAACCTGATCCCGTCGCCGGCCGGCGGCGTCGGCTCGGTCGACGCGGGGATGATCGGCGCCTTTGTGCTGTTCGGGATCCCCGCTGGCATCGTCTTCCCGGCTGTGCTCACATACCGGGTGATCGC
>CBFGZN010000276.1:0-2888 GCA_965653255.1 uncultured Solirubrobacterales bacterium
ACGGCGACGTCGTGCGCGAGCTCGCCGACAACCGGCACCTGGGCCTGGGCCGGCGGATGAACATCGCCTGGGACGGTCGCGACGCCGACGCTGCTCACCGACTACCTGATCGAGGAGGCAGAGCGCGACGGCCTGCTTAGAGGCCATGAGCTTCAGCGGATGATCCGGAGATGCTCGGGCGCCCTCGACCGCCTCATCGCCGCCGTTACGGACGAGTACAACCGCGAGATGCAGCGCCGAGCGGAGTCGATCGAAGAGCGCCGTGCCGATCAGGTGCGCCGGCTCCTGGCCGGCGAGCCTGTCGACACCACCGAATTCGGCTACGACCTCGCTGCATGGCATCTAGGCGTACTCGTCGTCGGACCAGGATCGATCGAGGCGATACGCAACCTTGCGACGGCCCTCGATCGCCGCCTGCTCCTGGTTCCCACCGGCGAGCAGATCTTCGCCGGCTGGCTCGGCGGGCGTAAGCCGACGGCTCGGGATCAGCTGGCGCGGTACCTCTCGTCGCACTGGCCCCCGGGGGTCTCGCTGGCAATCGGGGAGCCGGCACGGGGCCTGGCAGGCTGGCGCCTCACCCATCGTCAGGCCAGCGCGGCATTGCCGGTAGTCCGCAGGGGCTCGCGCAGCTTCGTCCACTACGCGGACGTGGCGCTCGTGGCCGCGATCGTCCAGGACGACCTGCTCGCCACATCTCTGCGCCAGCTGTACCTTGCGCCGCTGGCAGAGGGTCGCGACGACGGCGAAAGGCTGCGTGAGACGCTGCGCGCCTATTTCATCAGCGAGCGCAACGTATCCGCGACGGCAGCCGCGCTCGGCATCAGTCGCCGGACGGTGGCGAACCGGCTTCGAACGATCGAGGATCGTCTCGGCCGCCCGCTGAACTCGATCTGCGTCGAAGTCGAAGCCGCGATGCGACTCGGCGACCTCGAGACAAAGCCCCCAACCTGAGCAATTTCCATGCCCAAGCTCTCCATATTGGTCAGTCCAATTTCGAGCGTCTTCCGGGAGAGTCTCAGCCACCTCCACGGTAGTCAGTGCCGGGAGGCTTAGCAGTCCCTGAAGGACTAATACATGAAGATCGGAGGATGGATGTCACAACTCCTTACCGGTGGACAGAGCAGCGCCACCAAGCGGGGTGTCGCCCTGGTGGTCGCGCTTCTCAGCGCGATGGCCATGTACGTGGCCATGGCGACGGGTCCGGTATCAACCGCGAATGCAAACCACGACTACTCTGGCACGTTCTGCAGCGGCTGGCTTGCGCCCAGCGGTCAGTGCGACATGGGGGTAGGCCATGCCACCCACCACGAGATTGGCGTGGTCTATACCCACTCTAGAGCGGGCTGCATCCGGTGGATCGGCTACTACGGCGAGCCCGTCTCTGGCTGGGAGTGCGCGGGGCCGTGGAGCGGCAAGGCCATCTACCACGGATATGTGGATGCGATGTGGCGAGCCTCGATCAAGAACAACAACAACAGCGAGTGGGGCGAGTTCTACGGTGCCTACAACACCTGGTAGACGCAACTCACGTTCGAGGAGCTAGAAGAACGTGCGTTCACCAGTCTCGGAGACAGGCCGGCGCTTCGGCGCCGGCCTGTTCGCCGGTTCGCTCGTTGTCGGGATGTGCCTCCTTGCTGGTTGCGGCGAGTCGAAGCCTGCCGATTCTCGATCGGGGGAGGCGGCGGCGACCGCAAAGCACCCCCCCGCCGCGGATACCGCCGCCGGGTGGCAGCAGAGTGCCGAGCCGAACCCCGACGATCAGTTCTCGCTTCCGGTCGTTCTCCGCACGCCGGACCGGCTGCTGGCTAACTTCGGCCTCTTGCGAACCCCACCGGAGGGGCTGCCGCAGGCGATAACACGAATACTTCACAAGCCGGCTTGGGGATCGAACTGGGCCCTGGCCCAGCGCGTGCCGACGCGCTCGAACCGAGTGTGGGTCGTGCCGGCCACGGGCCATATCTGCCTTGTCAAGGACACGGGAACGAAGACAGTCAGCTCCACCTGCGCCACGGTCAAACAAGCCCGGGCGCAGGGGCGCATGACGACTTCCTTGCGCGAGAAGCAACTAGGCGCGATGGAGACGATCACCGTCGGAGTCGTTCCCGACGGGCACCCACGGGTAGACGTCTACACCCCAGGGTCGCCGGCGGCTTCGGCTCGCGTCGTCGACAACACCTTCACACTACGCAGTGACGCCGCGAGTCCGCCAGAACGGCTTGGGTTCGGCAACTAACCAAAGGCGGCTCATCGACCTGAGCCCGCAGCTTCTCCTTGGCGGTCATACCCGATTCTACCCCGCCCTTGCCGCTGCCTCCAGGGTCCAATCGCCCCCGATATCTGTCAAGCCAGCCGTACGCCGCCATCTGCGGTAATCGTCCAGCGGGGGTTGTGGGCGATCTCCCAGGGGTGGCCGTCGGGGTCGATAATGATCGCGGAGTAGCCGCCCCAGAAGGTCTCGGCGGGCTCGCGGGCGATCGTGGCGCCGGCGGCACGCGCCTCGTCGATCGCGGCGTCGACCTCGGCCGGTGAGCCCAAGTTGAGCGCGAGCGTGGTCCCGCCCCAGCCGCCGCTGTCCTCGACGCAGCTGTCCTCGGCGAGGCGGGCGCGGTCCCAGAGCGCGACGACCATGTCGCCGGCCTGGAAGAAGACGACGTCGTCGTCGGGCGCCGCGCCGGTCGTCCAGCCGAGCGCCTCATAGAAGGCGCGCGAACGGCCGAGGTCGCGAACGCCGAGCGTGATCAGGCTGACTCGCTGTCGCATGTCCGCCAGTATGGTGCCCGAGGCGTCGAGCGTCGAGCGAGGGAGCAACGGATGGCAAGCGTGGACCAAGTGGCGAACAGCGAGCGGACGGCAACCGGCGACGGGGTGCTGTTCAACCCGCGTACCTA
>CBFGZN010000277.1:0-2881 GCA_965653255.1 uncultured Solirubrobacterales bacterium
AAACGCCTGCACGATCTCCCGGGCATCACACAGTCGATTGATGGGAGCAGCGGTGCTCTTGTCGAAGATCGCGGCGCCGGCGATGAGGGCGCACCGCATCCCCGGGGTGACTTGACCATGGTCGACACCGAATCCGTTGCACACCTGTCCAAGGCTGGCCTCACGGTCATAGGTCATGCGACCGTTGGCGGTCGTGCTGCCGCCGTTTGGATACGTCGCGTGGCATATCCGATCGGTAATCGGTGTGGTCTGCGCGCCCCCGAAAGTGAGACAGCCGCTCTCGAGCGCGAAGTCCCGATCGAGGGCGACGTACGCGGGCGGCAGCTCGCCGTCCGCGGCTTGTCCGCAGCGGACGAGGGGTGACGACTGCCCGCCGCTCAGCTCGGTGTCGCCGCCGAACCCGGAGCCGACCGTGGCGCCTGGTGCGATCAGCACGCTTCGAGACCCGCCCGATGAGGTGCTTGACGCCGGCACGACGACCCAGGTCGACCACGACCCCGATCCGGACTCCCAGCGGACGGTGCCCGCATCGGTGTCCTGGTCGCACTGGGGCGCGAAGTCGCTGTACTTGACGCCGAACATCACCCCGGCGTAGCTAAGGTCGCGTACCTCGCCGCCGACCACCTCATAGAGTGAGCCGATTCTGGCAACTAGGGGCCCGGATCCGGAAGCCACCTCACCCGTGACGGTGACGGGTGTCGACATGGCGCCTGCAGCCTGGCCGGTTCGTGCCAAGAGCCGCGCACATGCCAGCGCGCCTGGGTCGGTTGCGGTCTCGGCCGCCTGTGCTGCTCCGACCCGGATCTCGAGCGTCGCCGTGCCGCTTGATCCCCGATATGAAACGGTGACGGGGTCAGACGTGGACTCGTCGGCGGTAGGCGACTTGGAAGGGGCCTCGATGGCTGGTCGGGAACGTAGGTCCTCTTCGCCGCACGCGGCGATGCCGATAGCGCCAGACGCGACCAGCAGTACCGCGACTAACCGTATTAGAAAGAACAACGCTAGCCAGCCGCCTCAAAGAACTCCTGCAGGGTCACGTCAGGATTCTTGGCACAGTAGTACGGAACAGCTGGCATGCCGAGCGGGGTGGCATAGCTCGCCTTGCCGAACTTGCCCGCCAGTTGCTGAGTGATGGACTGCTGATCGGCGGGATCGGCGGCCAAGAACTCCTGACACGTCGAGCTCTCACTCAATCCCGCCTCGGTCGCCGCACTGCAGCCGGCAATGGCGATCACCGCGATGATCGCGTACACAACCCCCAGCCGCCTGATGGCCATAGAGCCAATCATGGTTCCCCCTCTTGTCATCGATGGAGCGCGAGTCCGCCGCGCATCCACCAGGATAACTCAATGTTCTTGGCTCGGGCGCGCGCGGAGTCTCATTGACGGTACTGCGCGCGTCCTGATGCAGAAGGCGACTAGCTAGGCATCCTGCTCGCGCACCTGGACGCCGGGGAGGTCGGCGAATCCTTCGCGGTCTGCGGTTACGACGGTGCGCTCGGTGGCGCGTGCGGTGGCGGCGATCTGGAGGTCGTGCGCTCCGCGCGGCCGGCCCTCTCGTCGGGTGTGTGCGAGAAGCGCGGTGTGTGCTCTGGCGATCGTCAGGTCGTACGGCTCGATCGAGACGGTCTCCAGGATCTCGGTCACGAAGCGCTCGCGCTTCTGTCGGCGCTTCGCGTCTGCCAGCTCGACGCCAACCAGTAGCTCGGCAGCGGTGATCGTGGCTATCGCGATGTCCTCCTCGTCGCCAATTAAGTCGAGCGAGGCGTCGGTCCCGCGCTCGGCGGCGACGAGGACCGTCGTGTCGAGGATCAGGCGTGCCAGGGGTCCGTCTCGCTGCCGATGGAGTCGCGCAGCTCGCGCAACTCATCTGCCCACGCCGCGTCTGGGCGGTTTCGCTTCAGGACATCCTTGAGATCTCGCCCTGTTGATCCCGCGGCCGGTCCCACGGTCGCTACGGCGCGACCTCGGCGGATGACGACGAAGCTCTCCCGCCTGTTCTCCACGGAGTCCAGCATCTCGGAGAAGCGCCGCGCAGCCTCGGTTGCCGTGACCTGCCTCATGGAATCAGATTATCAGAGCGCTGAGTAGGCGATGGCGCTAGGCGTGGGGTGCGTCCCACCTCGTCAACTCGCGCTGCGCGGTCCCGTCGTTGCCGAGTTGGAAGACGGCGAAGCCGGCCGGGCGGAACGCGAAGGCGTCGAATGGCTTGCTCTCCAGGTCCGAGAGGAAGTCGAGTTTCGCGAGGCCAACGGTGACGTGGGCGATGAAGTTCTCGCCGCTATGGTCGGGTACGTAGCGCTCGACGTAGGCGATCGTGTCGTCGTTGATCTCCGGCTCCTCCGCCGTGGTCACGTAGGCGGCAGCGGTCCCGCCGGACTCGACGAAGGGCTCCACGGCGGCGATCAGCGAACTCTGGAGATCGAGCACTCCGGCGCCAGGTTGAACGACGAGACCGGTCAGGCCCAGTCCGGGCTGCGAGGCGGTCTCCATGTGGGCGATCTTCACCGCTCGCAGCTTCAGCGAATCCGGGTCAGTCGCGTCGATCGCGCCTTTGACCGCCTCGAACAAGTGGTCGAGATCGTCGCTGCGAACGTAGCGCTGCAGCAGGGTGATGTGGGGGGTGTGGCGGGCGTCGAGCGCGAAGCCCTCGGGGACGCTCTGGCGCATCTCCTCGTTCAGCGCCCCGGCCCGTCCCAGCATCGGCTCGCCGGGAAGCATGAGGATGTCGATAGCCGTCAGGTCGCTCATCGGAACACCGCCTTCCAGTCGTCCTTGACACTGACCAGGGTCCAGCCCTGGCGCTCCGCCTCCGTCACCGACTTCTCCGCACCGGCGGTGTAAGCGAACTCGCGCTCCTCGTCGTCGTGCACAATCAGGAT
>CBFGZN010000278.1:0-2835 GCA_965653255.1 uncultured Solirubrobacterales bacterium
CGTAGTGAAGGACCTGATGCAGAAGCACACAGTCGGCCGCATCGTCCGGGATCGGCAAGGCATAAAGGTCGCCCTGCCGAACTGAAGCCCCGCGAATTCCTGCCGCGTCCAGCTTGGCCCGCGCCAGCCGCAGCATTTCCGACGAACGGTCGATCCCAATCGCACTCTCCGCACGGGGACCGAACAGCTCGATCATCCGCCCGGTGCCGGTCCCGATGTCGACGAGGCACCCGAGCGAGCCCGGCCCGATGGCGCGGCCGATCGCGTCCTCAACCTGGCTCTCGGCCACGTGCAGCGAGCGGATCTGGTCCCATGCCCCGGCCTGCGCCGCGAAATAGCGTTCAGCGGCAGCCGCCCGTTCCGTCCGAACCGCCGACAGCCGGGCGTGATCGGAACGAAACAGATCGGCGGTTGAGTCATCACCCCAGACGTCGATCATTGCCAGCAAAGGCTCGATCCGCCCGCTCGCCGAAAGCAGCAGAAAAACCCAGCTGCCCTCTTTCCTGCGTTCGACGATTCCAGCATCGGCGAGCAGCTTGATATGGCGCGAGACCCGAGGTTGGCTCTGCCCCAGAACCTGCGCCAGTTCCCCGACCGACAGCTCCATCGAGCGGAGCAGCGCGATGATGCGCAGCCGCGTCGGGTCGGCGCAAGCCTGGAAAAGCTCTGCAAGGGACAGGACGCTGCTCATCGGTGATAAGCATATAAAGAAGTCTTTATGTCCGTCAACTTAGAGTAGGACATAGTCGACCCAAATGGTAGAGAAAAACGATTGCCAAAGATTTGTGACGTCTCTACATCCTCGCGCTGGCCTGAGGCTTCAGTGCGGCAGGTCGAGCTTTGGTCCCTCGGGACCTTTGGAAGGAATGGAACGATCATGAAGAAGGTTGCACTGACCGTTGCGGTCCTCGCGCTCGGCCTGGCCGCGTGCGAATCCAAGACCTCGGAGAACGTTGAAGTCGTCGACAACAACGTCGTCGTCGAGAACGAAGTCGAAGCGGACGTCAACGCCGCTGACGCCGCCAACTCGGCTGACAATGCGCTCGACGCCGCTGGCAATGCGGTCGAGAACGCTGCCGACGACGCTGGCAACGCGATCGAGAACGCTGGCAACGCCGTTGAGAACGCGGCCGAGTAAGCCAAGCGCTTCCAAAACAAAGAAGGCCGCTCGGGTGACCGGGCGGCCTTTTTTTGTGACCCGAACTTACGAATTCTTTCGTCATGCCGGACTTGATCCGGCATCCGCCTTGAACGGGCGGTCGCCGGAGATTCAGGCAGACCCCGGCTCAAGGCCGGGGTGACATGTTACCTTTCGAGCGAGATTCGATTAAACCGACAGCATGACGAAAATGCTCTGGGTTGCCCTAGCACTCGTGCTCGCCGGGTGCGGCGAGCAGCAGACCCCTGCCCCCACCGCCCAGCAGAATGATCAGCTCAACAACGCCGAAGCGATGCTGAACGAAGAGGCGGGGAGGTAAGTCGGAGTCGAGATCGGGTGGATCGCCCATATTGCGGATGAAGCGGTAGCTCTTTAGCAATTCCGACAATGTCGATCGAAAGTGACTTCGAGGACATCCCTAGTCCGATAGACCTTCGCGACTTGGCTCAGGCCCAAGCGTGGGTCGAAGATACGGTTGCTCGGAGACCCGCGCGGCCGCGCTTTTTCGACGCATTTGCTGCGGTTCTAAACGCGCACTTCAAGCGATCCTTTTCAGTTCTCGAACTTGGGTCCGGTCCGGGGCACCTAGCAAAAATTATCCTCAGCCGTTGCGATGTAAGAAGCTATTCCGCTGTCGACTTCTCGGAAGCGATGCACGCGCTAGCCAGAGAGCATCTTGGCGACGCTGCGAAGAAGGTCAGTTTCGTCACATGTGATTTTAGAGAGAGCTGGGCCAATGCGCTCGGACCAGTCGACGCCGTTCTCATGATGCAAGCGGCTCACGAGGTCCGACACAAAAGCAGACAACCCGCTCTCTTCAAACAGGTTCATCAATCTCTCTCCCACGGCGGGACATTTCTGTTCTGTGACCATTACTGGGAAAAGGACTCTACAAAGCATTCACACCTTTTTCTCCAGCGAGACGAGCAGCCACAAAAGCTCGTTGCCGCTGGTTTCAATGAGGTCACTCTCATCAGGGACGAGGGAGGCATGGCGCTTTACTCATCCAAAAAGTCAGGCTTCGCGATGGGTCCCAGGAGCACATAAGAAAAGGGCCGGAAGCCGAAGCTCCCGACCCTTCTCAATTCAGAGTAGGCTTGCGGTGGCCGTCACGGGAGTAAATCCCGTGACGTCGATCCGGTCGCTCTGCGCCGGTCGGCCGGCCACTGCCGCGAGTCCTGTCCCAGCTAACGGTCGCTCTGCGACCGCTTCGCTCGGACAGGCCGTCTCGGTCAGAAATCCATTCCGCCCATGCCGCCCATGCCGCCGGCGCCCATCGGCATTGCCGGCTTGTCGTCCGGCAGCTCGGCAACGGTGGCCTCGGTGGTGATCAGCAGGCCAGCGACCGACGCCGCGTCCTGAAGAGCGGTACGGACGACCTTGGTCGGATCGATCACGCCCGCCTGGACGAGGTTTTCGTAGGTCTCAGTCTGGGCGTTAAATCCGAGCGAGGTGTCGTTGCCCTCGATCAGCTTGCCGGCCACAACCGCGCCGTCCCAACCCGCGTTCTGAGCGATCTGGCGGACCGGAGCCTGCAGCGCCTTGCGAACGATGTCGATGCCACGGGTCTGGTCGTCATTGACGCCCTTGAGACCATCGAGAGCGTGCGAGGCATAGAGCAGCGCGGTGCCGCCGCCCGGAACCTTCCAGACGACGACCGCGATCAGGATCACGAT
>CBFGZN010000279.1:0-2815 GCA_965653255.1 uncultured Solirubrobacterales bacterium
GGGATCGCCTCGCGGACGAGCGCTGGGCGATAGAGCGTGACGTAGGCCAGCGCGAGCTTGTTGCCGCCATTGAAGATCTCGATCCGCGGCCGAGTGATCACCTCGTCGGCGTAGGCGACACCGGTGCCGGACCCAATCCGCGAGCGCTTCGGGCAGCGCTCGGGGCCGTAGCGGTTGAGCGTCTGGCGGTCGCAGCGCGGGAAGTCGTCGCCGTTGTAGTTGCCGTGACGGGGAAACAGCGCATAGCCGCCTTGGAAGATCGGCTTCTCGTAGCCCGGCTCCGTCACGGCCTCCGCTGACATGCGGAGCACGACCGGTTGTGGGTCCTTTGGCGTCCCCGCCCGGTTTGGGGTCACGCTCGCCTTGGCCGTGAAGGTGGTCAGGTTCGGCGGCGTGTCAGTGAAGTTCTCCGGTTGCTGGGCGTGCCCAGGTACGGCGAACAGGACAACCCCCACCAGCGCGACGATTCCGACAATCGAAAACTTCGGCATCTCCACCTCCCGCGCCGACCATACCCGCGGCCTGGGCCGGCTGTCCAGGTGCCTATGGCAGCCGGCCGTAGAATCCCCGGGCCGATGTCCCGCTACGAGCCCGTCGACTCGCGTCAGTCGTTCCCCGCACTGGAGGGGGGGATCCTCGAGCGCTGGCGCGAGCGCGACGTCTTCCACGAGTCGGTCCGTCGCCGCGAGGGGGCCGAGTCATTCGTCTTCTACGAGGGCCCGCCGACCGCCAACGGCCGTCCGGGCTCCCACCACGTGCTCTCGCGCGTGTTCAAGGACGTCTTCCCGCGCTACCAGACGATGCGCGGCAAGCAGGTGCGGCGCAAGGGCGGTTGGGACTGCCACGGTCTGCCGGTCGAGCTGGAGATCGAGAAGGAGCTCGGCCTCGCGCACAAGCGCGACATCGAGGACTACGGGATCGACAAGTTCAACGCGAAGTGCCGCGAGTCGGTGCTGCGCTACATCGACGAGTGGAACCGCCTGACCGAGCGGATCGGCTTCTGGCTCGACACCGACGACGCCTACTTCACGCTCGACGACGGCTACGTCGAGTCGGTCTGGTGGACGCTCAAGCAGGTCTGGGACAAGGGGCTGCTCTACGAGGGCAACAAGGTCGGGCCGTACTGCCCGCGCTGCGGGACGGGCCTTTCCAGCCACGAGGTCGCGCTCGGCTACAAGGACGTCGTCGACCCGTCGATCTACGTGCGGTTCCCGCTGCTCGACGAGACGGGCGCCAACGCCGGCGAGTCGCTGCTGGTCTGGACGACGACGCCGTGGACGCTGCCGGGCAACGTCGCGGTCGCCGTGGCGCCGAAGGTGACCTACGTCCGCGCACGGGTCGGCGACGAGACGCTGATCTTGGCCGAGCCGTTGGTGGCGAAGGTGCTCGGTGAGGGCGCCGAGATCGTCGAGCGCTTCCCCGCCGCCAATCTGATCGGCCGCTGCTACCGCGGGCCGGTCTTCGCACTCGGTGACGGTGGTCCCGCAAACGCCTTCAGCGTGATCGCCGGCGACTTCGTCACGACCGAGGACGGCACCGGCCTCGTCCACCTCGCGCCGGCCTTCGGCGAGGACGACTTCGACGCGGCGGCGGCCGCCGACATCTTCGACCCCGCCGACCAGGGCGGCCCCGCGCTCTACAACCCGGTCAAGCGCGACGGCACCTTCGACGAGCGCGTCAGCGGTTTCGAGGGGAGCTTCGTCAAGGACGCCGACGTGACTGCCGCGCTGATCGCCGACCTCGATGGCCGCGGCCTGCTCTTCAAAGCCGAGGACTACGAGCACTCCTACCCGCACTGCTGGCGTTGTGACACGCCGCTGCTCTACTACGCGAAGTCGAGTTGGTACGTGCGCACGACGGCGGTCAAGGACGAGCTGTTGGCCGCCAACGAGGCGGTCACCTGGTACCCCGAGCACATCAAGCACGGCCGCTTCGGCAACTGGCTCGAGAACAACGTCGACTGGGCGCTGTCGCGCGAGCGCTACTGGGGCACGCCGCTGCCGATCTGGCGCTCGGAGGACGGCGAGGAGACGATCTGCGTCGGCTCGCGCGCAGAGCTCGCCGAGCTGACCGGTGGCGAGCTGCCCGATGACCTCCATCGCCCCTACGTCGACGATGTCGTCTTCAAACGTGACGGCAAGACGTTCCGCCGCGTGCCGGACCTGATCGACGTCTGGTGGGACTCCGGCGCGATGCCGTTCGCCCAGTGGCACTACCCGTTCGAGAACGAGGATCAGTTCGAGGCGTCCTTCCCCGCCGACTACATCTGCGAGGCGCTCGACCAGACGCGCGGCTGGTTCTACTCGCTGCTCGCGATCTCGACGATGCTGCGCGGCCGCGCCTCCTACGAGACCGTCCTCTGCCTCGGCCTGATCCTCGACGAGAACGGCCAGAAGATGTCGAAGTCGAAGGGCAACGTGGTGGTGCCGTGGGAGGTGCTCGACCAGCACGGAGCGGATGCCTTCCGCTGGTACTACTTCACCTCGAAGCAGCCGTGGGACGGCTACCGCTTCTCGCTCGACACGGTCGGCGAGTCGGTGCGCCAGTTCATGAAGCCGCTGTGGAACACCTACGCGCTGTTCGTGCTGTACGCGAACGTCAACGACGTCGAGCCGACGCCGCTCGCCGAAGTTGCCGACGACCTCACCGACCTCGATCGCTGGATCCTCTCGCGACTCCAGGCGACGACGGCGACCGCGATCGAGCTGACCGATGCCCAGGTCGCCGAGCTCGGCGGGCGGGCATTGCGCGCATTGCTGGACTTCGCGCAGGGCGACCGCCCGCAACCCGCGCCGCCGCTGTCGCCGCAGCTGAT
>CBFGZN010000280.1:0-2801 GCA_965653255.1 uncultured Solirubrobacterales bacterium
TAGGGCGACGCATCCGTGACGAACTTTCCGCCCTGCGGCTGCTGCTCGTCGATCACAACCCGACCAGCCGCCAGTTCCTGGCCGAGCACGTCGACGCCTGGGGCATGATCGCGACCTCCGCTGCCACCGCCGACCAGGCAATCCGGCGGCTCACTGAGGCGGCCGGTCGCAGCGAACAGTTCGATGTCGCCATCGTGGACCACCATCCGCCCGAGCTCGACGGCGCCGAGCTCCTCACCCGAATCAGCGCTGATCCCGCAATCCCGCCCCTCGCCTGTGCCCTGCTCAGCAGAGACCCATCAGCCGACGACGGCACCCACGATCTTGACGGCGTGGATGTTCTCGCCAAACCGGTCGGACCGTCCGCCCTCTACAACTACCTGATACAGCTGCTGCAACCACGCCAGGACGGCAGCACCCGCCCAGAGGCGCCGGATCCCGCGGGTACGCGAGGCGTAGTCTTGCTCGCCGAGGACAACGAGATCAACCAGCTCGTCGCCATCGATACGCTCCACTCTCTCGGTTACCACGCCGACATCGCCCGCAACGGCGCCGAAGCCATCGAACTCGCCAGCACAAACGCCTATCAAGCCATCCTCATGGACTGCCAGATGCCGAAACTCGACGGCTACCAGGCCACCGAAGAACTACGCCGACGCGAGACTCCCGGCCACCACACCCCCATCATCGCCATGACCGCAGGCGTCCTGCAGGAAGACCGGAAACGAGCCCTCAGGGCCGGAATGGATGACTTCCTCGCCAAGCCCATCGATCCCGACGAACTCCGCACCGCGTTGGAACAATGGGCCGTCGACACCCCATCGAACACCTGACTGGTCTCGAGTTGGTCGCGATCCTCGTTCCCGGTCGGCAGGCTTGTCACGAACCTGCGACGAACTGGAGACCGGATATGAACGCGGGTTTGAAGGGCTGCCACCGGTCGGACTCGGTTGCTTGGCGACTACTCCGTCAGCGTGAAGTGGGTGCCCAGCACCTTACGGCCCATAGCACTGGCTCCAGGACTGGTGATGTTCGCCGCGAAAGAGGACCGTTGACGGCAGGGCTTCGCTGAGGCATCCCAACACCAACCCTCGACCACCATCGGGCCGAGCGTTGCCGAGGAGGCGTCATGGAAACAACCGTGACGGAGATCGCTGCGCACCGTTCCGCGCGGGCGTCTGTGCATCCCCACGTGGTCGGTGCCTGGTCGTCGAGGCTGACGAACCACAGAGGAGGCGGCAATCATGAATGAAACGCGGCGAATCACGAATCCCTGGACCTGGCAGGACCAGTTTGGATTCGTACAGGCCAATACTGTCGCGGCGCAGAGGCTGGTGTTCTGCGCAGGCCAGGCGTCCATCGACGCCGACGGGAACCCGCTGCACGGAGGTGATCTCAGCGCCCAGCTGACTCAGGCGCTCGACAACCTCGAAACGGTCCTCAAAGATGCGGGCGTCGGCCTGTCGGACGTCGTGCGCCTCGACTACTACACCACAGATGTCGACGGACTGCTGGCGAGGTGGGAGATCATCACCACCCGTCTAGCCGAAGCGAACTGTCGGCCCGCTAGCACCCTACTCGGCGTGAGCCGACTGGCGTTCCCCGAGTTGCTTGTCGAGATCGCGGCCACGGCTGCTGCACCATGAACCGCTGGCCCCTGACGGGACGGCAGCCAATCGTCGACGCCCAATCGGAGGACTAGCTACGCGCCCACATGACGTGGTTCACTCATCGTCGTTTCATCATCAGCATATATGATCATGAGGGTGATAAGTGGCGAACATGACGATCGCAGCTGAATGGTACCAGGTCGGCGGGTTTTGGATATCAATCGTCGCCGTCATTGTTTCGCTCTCCATAGGAGTCGCCAGCGGCTGGATAGCAAGCAGAAATGTTCAAGTTCGCCGTTTGCTGTACACCGTCGATGACTGTACGTCTCTCATTGCAGACGCTGGCCAACGTAGCGGAATACAGGTACTTCACAAGGGCAACGAAGTCACGTCGCCTCATCTCACCCGGGTTGTCGTAGCGAGTAGGAGTCGCCAAGATATCGACGACTCCAACTTTCGGAACGGCAAAGGTATCCACCTGATCTCCACGGTCCCCGTCGTATCAATTCTCCAGATCGAGGCAACCCCGAGAGAAAAAGTATTTCCGACCGTCAAGCTGGTGAACCCGACAACCATCGAGATCGAGCCTGGCATCATCGCGAAGAACCATCTCGCCACCATTGAACTGCTCACCGAAGGGGTAGCCGACATAACCTGCCGCGCCGACATGGCGAATGTTGACGTCAAGCGCATGAAACCGTCGGTTCTTGAGCAGGTCGACTGGAAGGAGCTCCTGACAATGAGCGCAAATGTTGCGGTGGGAAGAGTGTTCCGAATATAGGCCAGTCGCTCCCTGTCAGCGCCGATGCTCGCCCCGGGCAGGGCGTCACTGTGCGAGCGAATACTTGGGGTCAGCGTCGCGGCACGCCTGCCGCGGTCCGCGCCGACCCTGGCATCGATGGGGCGTCCCGGCCGAGGTCAGCCGGGGACTCGCGGGGAGCCGATGGCGGGCGACGGATCCCGCGCCGCGCGCGCGAGCTGCCGTACGGTCTCGGTCGCGGCCGCCACCGACTGCTCGGCCATCGGTCGCTGAGCGGCCAGGAAGGGCAGCTCCCTGGCCATCGTCAGCTCGGCGTGCACGAACTGCACGTCGTCGATCCCGACGGCCTGAAGGAAAACCTCATCACGACGCTGCAACGCGTCGACGAGCGTTCGGAAGCCGAGGAAGAGGCCGAGACCCTGGCCCTGATC
>CBFGZN010000281.1:0-2772 GCA_965653255.1 uncultured Solirubrobacterales bacterium
TGCTCCGACTACGCGATCCTCGCGGTGGCCTATCAGGGACCGGTAAGCGGATTGAACTCGACATTCCGCCGTCTAACACGGTGCCAGCCACAGCACCGGGGCAAGATCGACTATCCGAAGGGGGTTTCCTTTGTACCGAATTGAGAACATCGGCCGCGCGTTCAACTCCAAGTCGCGCGAGCAATTGCAGGAGACGCTCAATGCGGCTGAGCAGGAGGGCTGGGAGTTCCACTCGGTCTTCTCGGTCTCGGAGTCGACATGCCTAGGCCAGTCGAGCGAGACGCTCTACATGGTGCTCAGGCACCGCTGAGTCGCTGAGCTTCAGGGAATAGCCAGTCAGGCGGTGGGCAGGTGGAGCCGCGCTACTCGATGACCGCCTACTCCGTTGCCATCGGGGTGGCCTTGGTGCTGCTCTCGGCACGTGGGTTCGCGGTTGCGGCTGCTGGTATCGCGGTCGGAGTCCTCGTCATCGCGCTTGCCCTGGAGGCGAGCTACATGGTCCGGCGGCAGGCCGATCGAGTGCTTGACCACCGTAGGAACCTGGACAGAGTCGTCCGGGCACAGTGGGCGGGGATCGCGCTGGTCGGTCTGGCCGTCGCGGGGCTCGGCGCCATGACCGAGGCGTCTCCGCTATCGGATGCGGGCGCGCTGCTGGCTACCGCAGTGGTCGGGCTCGCGGTCGCGGCGCCTGCCGTGTACGTATCGAGCTTGGTCGACTGGTACTGGATCCTTCCCAAGATCGCTGGGATGGTCGGTGAAGCTCCATGCGAGCGGACCGGCGGGAAGATGTACGCGGGAGTGACGAAGATCTGGTTGTTCCACCGAGCGGCGGCAACCACCATCGTCACATTCGTGTTGGCCGGTGTTCCAGGCTTCATGGCTACGACGACATCCGACGGGACCGAGGGCAGCGCCTGGGTGATTCTCGGTTCCGCTCTCGCGATCGGCTTCAACAGTGTCAACGACGGGATCACGCAGGCCTTCCGCTACGCGTTCAACCCGAGGATCTACGTAGGTGACGTGATCCGGGTCAGGACCGACCCCGAGAAAGCGGAGCTTCATGACGCCTACGTCGTGGACGTGTCAATCCATGGCTTGAAGTACAAGCCGATTGCCGCCGTCCCCGCCAACGACCCGCGGTTCCTCGACGAGGGCGAGCTGATGCACAACCATGAGATCGAGCGCATCCGTCGGTCGTCCGGCGCCGCTCCACCATGCCCGGGGATCGGTTCCTGCCGCGCGGTCAACTGGCACTGCTTCCGTAACCCAGTCGCCAATGACCTGAGCGCTTCCGGCGACGTTCGACCGTGTCCATGGGGTAGCCACGACTGCGCACGATCGCGGCTCTCTGTTAGGTTGCCCTAACGGCAGTTCGCAGCCGCTTCGCCATGTCCAAGACCGCCAAGAAGCTCAAGCCGAAGAAGAAGTGCTGCGTCTCCAGCCCCCGCTGCCGCCGCTGCCCCGTGCGCCTGAAGGCCGAGGCCAAGAAGCGCGAGAAGCGGCGCAAGGACAAGAAGAAGTCGAAGAAGTAGCGGTTCTCCGGGCTCGGGCTCCGGGTTGCTGCCCGCGGGTCCTGTCTCCGATTTGGTCTGGGTGCTCGCAAGCTCCGCTCCAGACGCAAATGCGTCGCCACCCGCGGAGGCGCTACGTCGGTCCCCGTACCACGCCCTCGGCGGATCGCTTGAGCGATGGCCTCAAGGGTCGGAACCTTTCCAGGACCGGGACAATCCGCTGGAAGATCGAGAATGGCCAGATTCACACGTACAACGGCGCGGCTGGCCTTCAGGCGTTCGCCCCGGTTAGTTGGTCGATGCGAACCCGAACCTGCTCGATCCGCTGAATGAGGTTGCGAAGCCGAACATCGTCGTCGCCTACCCGGAACTCCAACATCGGCACGGCTCCGGGATACGGCGGCGGTGGTACCGGTCCGGCGCGTTGTGCTTCAAGCCATTTGACGAGATCCCGAAGTTTGAAGAACACCGCAGCGATCTGATCCCAGTCCCGATCCTCCATGCGCGCGGCAAGAAGCTCCCGGTACGTGTCCCAGGCCGACCAACTGAACTCCCACGATGGCGGCCACCACTCCCGGTCTCGAACGGCGACCCGCATCGTCGCGCGGACAGTCAGTAGGTCGTCGCTGAGCAAACGCAGTGCCGCTCGCTCCTGAGATGCCAGGCCTTTCTCGGTCTGCCTGTCCTGCACTGCCCCGTTGAGAATCGCGCCTACGATCACACCGAGTAGACCGACGACGGGAAGTGCCCAAGAGTCCACGGGCGCAGTCTCTCAGAGCGGTCGGTGAGGGTACGTGCTTTGCCTACCTACATGCCCATTCCAACATGCACTCGCAGATATCGCTGCTATCGGATTAGGCAGAGTCCGGAACGTCGAGCGCAACGCATTGACATCCTGCGTTACAGATCAGTCGCCGGCTGCGGAGGGTTGAAGCAGACAGGCGCGCTGCACGTGAATTGCCAATCACGATGTTCGGCCTAACCAGTCGAATCCGGTTCGAGTCCGACGCCCTCCGCCGTACACGCCAGAGTGGGGTCGAGACTGACATGAGCGCTAACCTAGGCAGTGGTTGGCAGTTCACGTGTGGGTGGTCCCCACTTCAACAGTCCTCGACCCGCTCCGGCGGGTCGTCGACTTTCTGAAGCTTCGACCTTCGAGGCCTGAGCTGCTCAAACCTCGCCGACAGCGTGGTACGGGACTCAGCGTGTGCCTCCGCGGGTGGCGACGATTTTGCGTTCGCGGCGCAGGAACGAGCACGTG
>CBFGZN010000282.1:0-2752 GCA_965653255.1 uncultured Solirubrobacterales bacterium
CGACCCGGTGACGATCGAGCAGCTCGAGCTGGCGATCGCCACGCGCGGCTTCGACGAGGGGTGGATCGCTCCGAAGCCGCCCGAGCGGCGCACCGAGCGCAGCGTCGGCGTGATCGGCTCCGGGCCCGCCGGGCTTGCCGCCGCCCAGCAGCTCAACGGGCTCGGCCACACCGTCACCGTCTACGAGCGCGACGAGGCGCCCGGCGGACTGCTGCGCTTCGGCGTGCCCGACGCGAAGCTCGAGAAGTGGATCATCGACCGCCGGCTGAAGCTGCTCGAGGAGGAGGGGATCATCTTCGAGTGCGGCGTCGACGCTGGCCGCGACATCTCCGTCGAGGAGCTGCGCAGCCGTCACGACGCGCTCGTGATCGCGATCGGCTCACGGATGCCGCGCGGGCTCGACGTGCCAGGGTCGGAGCTGCAGGGCGTTCACCCGGCGATGGACTACCTCTACCAGCGCAACCGCTGGGTCGCGCGCGAGCAGGGCCGCTCGATGGTCGAGCCCGATCCGGGCACCGAGATCTCCGCGAAGGGCAAGCGCGTCGTCGTCGTCGGTGGCGGCGACACCGGCATGGACTGCGTCTCGAACGCGCTGCGCGAGGGCGCCGAGGACGTGCTGATGCTCGACGTCTACCCCGAGCTGCCGCCGTCCGGCCGCCTCGCCGGCACGCCGTGGCCGCTGCCGCCGAAGCGGACGCTGACCACCTACGCGCTCGACGAGGGCGGCGAGCGCCGCTGGGCGTCGCAAGTGACCGAGGTCGTCGGCCGCGACGGCAAGGTCGCCGGTGTCCGCGCGCGCAAGGTCGAGGGCACCTCTTCGCGCGATCTGAAGGCAGTTCCCGGCAGCGAGTTCGAGCAGGAAGCCGACCTCGTGCTCGTCGCGATCGGCTTCACCCACCCCGAGCACGAGGGGCTCGTCGAGAGCCTCGGCGTCGACCTCGACAGCCGCGGCAACGTGCGCGCGCCCGTCTACGGCACCTTCCTCGAGGGCGTCTTCGCCTGCGGCGACGCGCGGATCGGACAGTCACTCGTCGTCACCGCGATCGCCGAGGGCCGCCGCTGCGCCCGGATCGTCGATCGCCACCTCGGCGGCACCGGAATTGCGCTGCCCGTTCGCGCCGAGGAGATGTTCGCCTACGAGGACGACGACCCAGGCTCGCTGCGTCACCAGGCCGAGACAGCCGGCAACGTGACGGTGGGCGACGCGTTCTGGGCTGGCCCTCGCGACTAGGGCCGGTTCTTCGGGTTAGGGCTCTGGCCGTGCTGTCCGCGGGTCCTGTCTCCAATTTTGGTCCACGCGCTTCGGCTTTGTCGGCGACTGCGCCCCGTGCCTGGCGCGGTCTGGGGTGTAGGGCGCTCCGTATTGGTCGACGGCAGGGGCTCCGCGCTCGACTCCGCCTACAGCGCGCGGACGCAAAATCGTCGCCACCCGCGGCGGCCAACGCTGGGTCCCGTACCACTCCATCAGCGGGGTTGGAGCAGAGAGAGCCTCGAAGGTCGGAACGCTCTTGCTCTGTAGCGCGAGTTAGGTTGCGACCTTCGACGCCATTGCGTTCTCTACCACGCTCCATCTCTTGGTACAGGGGCCGACGTTGTGCCTCCGCGGGTGGCGACGATTTTGCGTTCGCGGCGCAGGAACGAGCACGTGAACCAAAATCGGAGACAGGACCCGCGGGCAGCAACGCCCCCGATCCCTAGGCAGGCAAAGGGAACGCCGATGGGACAGCGAAGTAGATCGGCATGGATCTGGCTGGAATTCTGGTGCGCAAGAGCGTGGGGGCGCTGTCCAGTGGGCGTTCGCACTGTTCGTCTTGTCGGCGGACGCCGTTGGTCGGCGAGCGGTTGCATGAGACGGATGGGGGCCGTCAGCTCTGCGAGCTGTGCCTGATCGACGCGCCGGAGGCGCATAGCCATGTGATCGGGGTTCGGCGCATCCACGCGAGCGAGCGCCACCTCCCAGTTCGCCGCGTCGCGGCTTAGCCGGCCGGCCTCGTAGAATCCCGCGCCGATGCGCGAGGTGACCGTCCATACCGTGATCTCGGCGCCGAGAGAGGAGATCTTCGACTTCGTCGCCGATCTCTCGCGGCGGCCTGCCTACTGCGACCACTACATGCGCGAATACCGGTTGGCGCGCGCGAATCCGCGTGGCGTCGGGGCCGCGGCGCGCTTCAAGCTGAAGCTGCCGCTGGCCAAGGAGTGGGCGGAGATCGAGATCAAGGTCTGCGACCGGCCGCAGCGGATCGTCGAGGAGGGCAGGGTCGGCCGCCTGGGACGGTCACGGCTGGTGGCGGTCTACGACTTCATCCCGGAGGCTGCCGGCACCACGCGTGTCGAGCTGACGACCTACAGCGAGCCGGCGACGATCTTCGACAAGTTCAAGCAGACCGGCGCCCACGGCTGGATGCGGCGGCGGTCGCGCAAGGCTCTGCGCAGGCTGCGCGACATCTTCGAGACCCAGCGTGTGGGGGACCTGCCGCGCGCGACGATCGGCGGTGCCGACCCGGGCAAGGCACCGCGCTTCGGCGACCATGTCCCCTCGGGACACGGCGTCGCCGTCGCCGACAGGTAGACTGCCCGCCGCCGATGGCCCTCCGCAACCGAACCCTCGCCGCCTGCGCGCTCGCGCTCGCCTTCGCTGGAGGGCTGTCCGCGTGTGGCGCCGACCACGAGTCGATCGGCGTCGAGGAGCCGGCCCGCGAGGGGCTCTCGGTCAATATCGGCGGGCTCGACTACAACGTCTTCATCACGCGCG
>CBFGZN010000283.1:0-2744 GCA_965653255.1 uncultured Solirubrobacterales bacterium
ACCACAACCGAGAGCTCTACCAGCTGAGCTACATCCGCCAGGAAGACGCCGAGCCTACCAATGATGCGGGTTTGCACCAACGACACCAACACGCCAGGGAAGCGCCGGAAGCGGGCGGTACGGCCGCTTCCGGCAAAACGCCTGGCAAAACCGATCGACTGCGATGCGATCGGCGGACATCGGCCGGCGGTCGGACAGCCGATTTGGGGGTCGCGGATGCCAAAGCTGCATCGCGGTCGCGTCTTCGCTGGCGATGACGGACTCTGGTTTCGAGCGGATGCAACCAACGAGCCTCGACCTGCGGATCGCGGAAGCGATCGCAGGACAGGTCGTGATTCTCGTTCGGGAGGAGCTGGGAATCCAGCCACCGACCGACGAGTGGATCGACGCCAAGGAGGTCGCTCGTCGGTCGGGGTTCTCGCGTGCGTGGGTCTATGCGCACGCGAGGCAGCTCGGTGCCGTCCCCACCGGGGACGGACCTCGGCCGCGTCTGCGGTTCGATGCTCGCAGCGTTTCGGAAGCGCTGCGCACGATCGGCTCGTCGAGCTCCGGCGAGCGTCTGCCTACGGAGGTTGCCGGTCGCGCACTAATCCATGTCCCGCGTGTGCGGTCCAAACGGTCCCGCTCCTGACAAGAGGAGCATTCCATGGGACGTCCGATCACAGCAACGGTTGAAGAGACAAGGCGAAAGGACGGCACGACCTACTACTGGACGCGAGTCATGGTCGACGGGGAGCGGACGACCGTCGCGCTCGGCGACGAGCGAGACGGCGACACGCGCCACGCAGTCGACGGGAAGGTCAAGGATCTACTCGAGGACATTCGGCTTGGGCGGTGGGAGCCCGATCTGCCGGAGCAGTCGGGGCCGTGGGCGGTTGAGCGGGAGCCGGGCTTCGCCGACCTCGGTGAAAGGTTCCTGAAGTTCAAGCGATCGCAGCAGCTTCGCGAAAACACGATCAAGAACCTGGAGTGGGCGATCCGCGGCCACCTGACGCCCTTCTTCAAGACGAAGCGGCCGAGCAAGATCCGCCAAGCCCATGTGATCGCGTTCAGCGATCACGAGATTGCGCAGAGAGGCCGCATCGCGGCCCTGCGCGAGCGGGGCAAGTACCTACTTGGCCCCAACGACGGCGCGATGCGCGAGCTATCGGACCGGTCGATCAACAACATCCTCGCCGTGTTGACCGAACTGCTGGCGTGGGCGGCGAAGCGGGGTTGGGGCGAACCCACCGACAACCCGGCGTCGGGTTGGCGGCTGAAGGTCAAGCCGAGACTGACGGCCGCGCTGGAGCGCGACGAGCTGTTCGACCTGATCCTCGCCGCTGGAACGCCGCGTCCGCGACAGCGGCAGGCCGCGGCGGTAGCCGCGCGGGCCGATTTGATCGTCCGGCTGCGCGACGATGACCGTCTTCCCTGGAAGGCGGTCGCGGAGCTGGCCGGCGTCGCCGAGCCGACGGCGATCTACCACTACAAGCAGCGCAAGGATCTCGCCCGCTTCAAGGGAGACGGAGCACGGGCGGCGGCCGACAAGGCGTTCGTGGCAGCGCTCGCCTACACGGGCGCGCGCGTGACCGAGCTGTGCGACCTCGACGTCGGCGACGTGGATCTGCGTCACGCGAAGTTCCGCATCGCCGACTCCAAGACGGAGGCCGGGGTCCGCGAGGTCGACCTGACGCCGTATCTGGTCGAGGTCGTCAGCGAGTACTTCGCGACGCGCGGTCCCTTGGAGCTGACCGCGCCGGCGTTTCCCGACGGGAACGGTAAACGGCGCAACAAGGACCAGGCGAACAAGCAGGCGATTGCGCCAGCGGTGAGGCTGGCGAACGAATGGCGGTCAGAGCGCGGCGAGCAACCGTTGCCGCACGTCACTCCACACACGCTGCGTTACACCTACATCAGCCTGGCCTTCGAGGCGAACTTCCCCCTCCCCTATGTCATGGAGCAAGTCGGCCACGACGACTCGCGAACGACGACCGACATCTACGCGAAGGTCAACCGGCGACGCAACCGCGCGGCCCAGGGCGCGGCGTTCGACAGGCTGGTTGCCGACGGAGCGGGCTCCGTCAACGCGCCGTCGACCGGAGTGTTGGTTGCGGCGTGAGGTCCCGCCAGCACACACTGTTGGGCCTCCCACGGCGTCGATTGCAGTCTTATCGGTCGCGTACCTACCTTCGGTGAATGAACACGCATAGATACTCAGCGGAGGAATTCGTCACCGACCACCTGGATTTGTGGAAGGGCGAGATCATGGCCACGGCGCGGCTGACGGTGCGGGGTGTCGCGGACGCTGATCTGGAGGCTGCCTACATGGCTGCATGGATGGCTCTGTACGAGCGGCTGATTGCCGGGAGCCCCGTCGATAACGCCAAGGGGTTTCTCGTTCGCGCGACGCGCAACCGGGCGATCGACGAGATGCGGCGGCAACACGCTGGGGTCAACGTCGGCCCCGACCCACTGGCGTTCGTTCCCGACCCGAGCGCTGACGTTCAGTGCGCCGCTGAAGCTTCGGAGATCCGAACCAGGGTGCGTAAGGCAACCGATGCCCTATCTCCTCACCAGCGAGCGATCACCCGGCTGTACGCCGCGCAACTGACGCGGCCGCAGATCGCCCAGGCGCTCGGCCTTCCCTTGCAGGCGGTTAACCGGGCGTTCGAGCGGGATCGCAGCAAGGGAGTCGGCCTCGGTCTCGCCATCGTCAAGCGGCTCACGGCGTTGTTAGGTCATCCGATTTCGCTCAGGTCGCG
>CBFGZN010000284.1:0-2734 GCA_965653255.1 uncultured Solirubrobacterales bacterium
TGATCAAGAAGGGCGCGGCCGCGGCCGCCATCGGCGCAGCCGGCGGCGTGCTCGCGATCGTCAAGACCACCGCCGACTTCGACGAGCAGCTCTCCCAGCTCTCCGCGACCGGCGCGGAGTACGAGAAGCGTCTCGGCAGCCTGCGCGCGCAGGCGATCAAGGCCGGCGCTGACACGAAGTACTCGGCCACCGAGGCAGCAGTCGCGCAAACCGAGCTCGCCAAGGGCGGCCTCACCGCGCAGCAGATCCTCGGCGGCGGCCTGAAATCGGCGCTGAGCCTCGCCGCCGCCGGCAACCTCGAGCTTGGCGACGCCGCGGCGTACGTCGCGAACGCGATGAAGCTCTTCGGCCTGGAGGGGTCGAAGTCTCAGTCGGTCGCCGACTCGTTCGCGGTCGCGGCCAACCGAACGACCGCCGACGTCGGCGACTTCGCGATGGCGATGACGCAGGGCGGCGGCGCGGCGAAGGCCGCCGGCTACGACTTCCAGGAGACGACCGTCTTCCTCGAGGCGCTCGCCGAGGCCGGTGTCAAGAACTCCGACGCCGGCACGTCGATGAAGGCCGCGCTGATGCAGCTCGCCGGCCCGACCGCCAAGCAGGCAGAGCTCGCGCAGAAACTCGGCCTCGACTTCTTCGACGCCGAGGGCAAGATGCGCCCGCTCGCCGACGTCTCGGACATGCTCCGGGACAAGCTCGGCAAGATGGGCAACCAGCAGCGTCTAGCGACGCTGAAGACGCTCGCTGGCGCCGACGGGTTCCGAGCGCTGCTCGCCCTCTACGACGCCGGTCCCAAGAAGCTCGACCGGCTAGAGGCGGCGACGCGCAAGCAGGGCTACGCCGCCAAGGTCGCCGCCGAGCGCCAGGACAATCTCAAGGGCGACATCGAGCAGCTCGAGGGGGCTGTCGAGAGCCTCGCGATCATCGGCGGCTCGGTCGCGATGCCCGTCCTTCGGGACATGGCCGGCGGCGCGGCCGACTTCGCGGGCGAGATGGCGAACGGGACGGGAGCCGGCGGCGAGTTCGTCGACACACTCGGCCAGATCGCCGGCACCGCGACATCGGTCGGCGGCGTCCTCGGTCCGCTCGCCCTCGACGTGCTCGAGCTGGCCACGGGCTTCGTCCAGAGCGAGGCGGGCGTCGTCACGCTCTCCGCCGCCGTCGGCGGCCTTACCGGCCGGATGGTCGGCCTCGGGGCCGTGTTCGCCGTCGGCAAGATCTCGTCGTTCGTCGGGACGCTCCAAGCCCTCGCGGGCGGGATCGGCACCCTACGCACCGTCTACGCCGCCCAGACCGGCGTCACGAACGCGTCGACCGTGGCCGTGCTTCGCCACGCGGCAGCTTCCCGCATCGCCACCGGCGCGTCCCGCGGGCTGAGCCTGGCGATGGCATCGACCGGCATCGGAGCGCTCGCCGTGCTCGCCGGCACGGTCGCGGGCGCCCTGATGGGCATGAGCCACGAGACCGACGAGGCGACGATCTCGCAGCAACAGTTCCGCGACGCGATCCTCGGCGTCCGCAACGCGCTCGACGGCTACGCCGACGCGTCGGGCAAAGTGACCGACGCGCGGCTCCAAGAGCGCAGCTCGGCCGTTGGCGTCAAGGAGGCCGAGGAGGCGCTGCGCGAGGCGCGCGCGAAGGGCGTGACCGGCACCGAGCTTGAGCGCCTCGAGACATCGCTTGCGCAAGCCCGGCGCCAGCACCAGAAGGACGTCAAGGCCCTCAACCGCGCCGAGCGCGACGCAGGCGACGAGCGCCGCAAGAACCTGGCTGACGCCAAGGGCGAGCTCGGGACTCTGAAGAAGCGGGCAAGCCAGAGCCAGGAGAACGCTAAGCGGCTGCGCGAGGAGCGCGACGAGATCAAGAAGATCAACGTCGTCAAGCTCGGCCGAGACGCGGACGGCTACCTGGCCGAGCAGCGCAAGAAGCTCGCCGCGAACACCCGCGAGCTCGCGGCCGCCGAGCGTAAGGCCCGCAACGACACGCTCGCGATGCTGCGAGAGCAGCTGCGGATGGCGCGCGCGACCGGCGCGTCGAAGGACCGCATCAACGACCTCAAGGGCGCGATCCGCACCCTGAAGGGCAAGCAGGTCGACGTCAAAGTCAAGACGCAGCTCGACGCCGACGACCTGAAGTTCCAATTCAAGGGCGCGATCGACGGTGTCATGGCCGGCATCCCGTTCCAATACAAGCGCCGGCCGAAGGGCAACCGGGCCGGCGGCCGGATCGAGCTCGCCGAGGGCGGTCTCGTGCCGGCCATCCTGTCTCCCGGCGAGCTGTTGCGCGACCCGGCTGGCGGATGGTTCACCGTCCCCGGACAGCCCGTCGCCGCTGACACGGTGCCGATGATGCTCCGCCCGGACACTGAGGTCTTCACCTGGTCAGGTCAGGCGCTGCTCGGCGCTGGCGCGTCCCGTCAGGACGCGCTGATGAACCAGGCGCCGCACTTCGGCCGTGGCGGCGTCGCGGGATCGGCGATCAACACGGCGGCCGTTGCCGCACGGACGGCTGGCTTCCGCGGTCGGACCCTCGTGAACATGCTCGCGATCGCTGGCCGCGAGACGGGCGGCACTTTTGACCCGAGGACGACGAACTTCAAGTACCCCGACCACTCGATCGGGCCGTGGCAGATCAATCAGCTCGCGCACAAGGGCCGGTTTGGCACCGACCGCCAGTTGATGAACATCCTGACGAACGCGAAGGCTGCACGGACGCTGTTCGGCGAGGTCGGCTATCA
>CBFGZN010000285.1:0-2707 GCA_965653255.1 uncultured Solirubrobacterales bacterium
TTCTGGCTGCCGATCCCGCCGGGGGTCGTCGCCTTCTTCCAGCTGCGCCGCACGGTGGCCCGCTGGGAGAGCGAGCGGCAGGGCTATACTTCAGAAAGTAAAGTGACAGGGGTAACGGCGGAGGCCAGATGAGCGACGCGACAGGAACGGACAAGCGAATTGAGGACGTGATCATCGTCGGCAGCGGGCCTGCCGGCTACACGGCCGCGCTCTACACCGCCCGCGCCGATCTCGAGCCGTTGGTGATCGAGGGCTTCCAGTGGGGTGGCCTGCTGCAGCAGACGACCGACGTCGAGAACTACCCCGGCTATCCCGAGGGCGTCATGGGGCCGGAGATGATGCAGCAGTTCCGCACCCAGGCGGAGCGGTTCGGCACGCGCTTCGTCACCGACGACGCGACCCGGCTCGAGCTCTCCGACGGTGGCGTCCACCGTGTCTGGGTCGGCGACCAGGAGTACCGCGCGCGCAGTGTCGTGCTCGCGATGGGCGCCGATCCGCGCAAGCTCGGCGTACCCGGCGAGGAGGAGCTCTCCTCACGCGGAGTCTCGTACTGCGCGACCTGCGACGCGGCCTTCTTCCGCGGCAAGCGGACGATCATCGTCGGCGGTGGCGACACCGCGATGGAGGAGGCGACCTTCCTCGCGAAGTTCGCCGCCGAGGTCAAGGTCGTCCACCGGCGCGACGAGTTCCGCGCCTCGGCGATCATGCTCGACCGCGCGCGCGAGACCGACAACATCGAGCTGCTGACGCCGTACGCCGTCGAGCGCTTCGAGGCTGGCGAGAACGGATCGCTCGGTCGTGCGCTGCTGACCAACACCGAGGGTGGCGAGGACCGCGCGCTCGAGATCGACGGCGCCTTCATCGCGATCGGCCACCAGCCGAACTCGCAGCTCGTCGCCGCCCAGGTCGACGTCGACGAGAACGGCTACGTCAAGGTCGAGGGGCGGTCCAGCCGCACCAGGCTCGGTGGCGTCTTCGCCGCCGGCGACCTGATCGACCACACCTACCGCCAGGCGATCACTGCCGCCGGCTCCGGCTGCGCCGCCGCGCTCGACGCCGAGGCCTACCTGCGCGACACCCCGATTGATCCGGAGGCTCACTGGGAGCCGGACCCGGACAAGGTCGAGGCCGCCGCCGAGCGGCTCGCCGCCAGCTAGTCCGGGCAGAGGGCCGCCCAGGCGGCGTCGGCCAACGCCAACGTCGAGTCCGCCAACTTCGTTCCGCGTTTCAGCAACGGTCCGTCGAGTACCGAGCGCGCGTACTCCTGCGTCGGGCCGAACCAGATCGAGTAGAGCAGCGGCAGCGGCAGCTCGCGAACTTCGCCTCCCTCGACGAGAGGCCGGTACCAGGACTCGATTTCCTCGAGCAGCCGTTGATTGAGCTGACTGACGTCCGAACGGTTCGCCTGTGTGATCTCCGTCTCCCGGCGGCGCAGCATGAACGCCGCCCGAGCACGGTTCCGGTCCATCCATTCGAGGTGATAGCCGACCGCCGCCTTCACCGCCCGCTCCACGCCCGGCTTACGGCGATCGATCGTGCGAATCAACCCGCGCTGGAAGTCGTGCAGCGACTGCACGTACAGTGCCCCGGCAATCCCCTCCTTGCTCCCGAAGTGGTGATAGATCACCCCGACGCTGACCTCGGACTGCAACTTGATGTCCTCGATCGTGGTGGCGCTGTAGCCGTGGAGGTCGAACAGCCGCAAGGCGGTGGTCAGGACCTTGTCGGCTTGCGCCGGCGGCCCGCGCCGCGGGTCGAACTTCGACTGGTTACGTGTCCCGGCGCCCGCCATACCACGAGACACTAGAACAACGCTCTAGAACGTTGTTCTAGTAGTGGCGTTATCCCTCCGCGGACAGTTGATTGGCTAGCTGGCCAGTTTCGTGAGTAAGCTGCGCCGGTGGCCTACGACTACGACTGGCTCGTCCTTGGCTCGGGGTTCGGCGGCAGCGTGTCGGCGCTGCGGCTGGCCGAGAAGGGCTACTCGGTGGGCGTGCTCGAGAGCGGCAAGCGCTACGCCGACGACGAGCTGCCGCGGTCGACTTGGGATCTGCGGCGCTACTTCTGGAACCCGCGCTTCGGGCTGCGCGGGATCTTCCGGCTGACGACGTTCAAGGACGTCACGGTCGTCTCCGGCAGCGGGGTCGGCGGCGGCAGCCTCGGCTACGCGAACACGCTCTACGTGCCGCCCGGCCGCTTCTTCGAGGATCCACAGTGGAGCGCGCTCGGCGACTGGAAGTCCGAGCTGGCGCCGCACTACGACGAGGCGCAGCGGATGCTCGGCGTCGTCGACTACGACCAGGACGACGTGGCCGGCGACCTGCTGCGCGAGCTCGGCGAGGAGCTGGGGGTCAGCGACACCTATCGGCGGGCGCGCGTCGGCGTCTTCCTCGGCGAGCCGGGCAAGACCGTTCCCGACCCGTTCTTCGGTGGCGAGGGGCCGGAGCGCACCGGTTGCACGCGCTGCGGGCGTTGCATGGTCGGCTGCCCGCAGGGGGCGAAGAACACGCTCGTCAAGAACTACCTCTGGCTCGCCGAGCGGCGCGGCGTAGACGTGATGGCCGAGCGCGAGGTCGTCGACGTCCAGCCGCTGGGCGCCGCCGACGGCTCGGAGGGCTACTTCGTCATGACCGAGCGCCCGGGCGCTCGCAGGCGGCGCGACCGGCAAGTGCACACGGCGCGCGGCGTCGTGCTCGCGGCCGGCCCG
>CBFGZN010000286.1:0-2702 GCA_965653255.1 uncultured Solirubrobacterales bacterium
TGGAGAAACTTGCGCTGATCGCCCTGGGCCGCGCCGCGGGTTTCTCGCTCGAGGAAATGGCCGGCATGTTCGCGGGCGATGGCAAGCCCCGCATCGACAAACGCGTGCTCTCGGCCAAGGCCGCGGAGCTCGCCCCGCATGGGATTGCTGTCATGGCTGTGACGCCGGGCTTTCTGCGCTCGGAGTCGATGCTGCAGCACTTCGGCGTCACCGAGGACAACTGGCGCGACACCACCACCGGCAACCCCCACTTCGCCGCAATCTCCGAGTCCCCCCGCTTCGTCGGCCGAGCCGTCGCCGCCCTAGCCGCCGACCCCCAGCTCCACACCCGCAACGGCGGCTCCTTCTCCTCCGGCGCCCTCGCCAAGGACTACGGCTTCACCGACACCGACGGCTCCCAACCCGACTGCTGGCGCTACATGGTCGAGGTCCAGGACGCGGGATTGCCGCCAGATCCCACCGGTTACCGCTGACGGCTAAGGATCTGGGGTGGCTGCCCGCGGGTCCTGTCTCCGATTTTGGTCCGTGCGCTTCGGCTTCGTCGGCGACTGCGCCCCGTGCCTGGCGCGGTTTGCGGTGTAGGGCGCGTTCGCTGGTCGACGGCAGGGGCTCCGCGCTCGACTTCGCCTGCAGCGCGCGGACGCAAAATGCGTCGCCACCCGCGGGGGCACGACGTCGATCTCCGTACCAAGGGTTGGAGCGCGTTAGGGAGAGCAGTGGCCTCGAAGGTCGAAACGCTTTGCTCTACGCACAAGAGGCGTCGCGACCTTCGAGGCCATCTCTGCTCAAACGCCGCCGAGGGGGTGGTACGGGACTCAGCGCTGGTCTCCGCGGGTGGCGACGATTTTGCGTTTGCGGCGCAGGCGTAGCGAGCGGAGCGTCCGGGCGGAGCCCCTCCCGTCGACCACCGAATGCGTCCTACACCGCAAACCGCGCCAGGGACGGGGCGGAGTCCCAGCGGAGCCGCGGAGCCGAGCACGCAAACCAAAATCGGAGACAGGACCCGCGGGAAGAGCGGCCGACCTCTAGCCCGGACCTACTCCCACTCGATGGTCCCCGGCGGCTTGGACGTGATGTCCAGGACCACGCGGTTGACCTGCCGAATCTCGTTGATCATCCGCGACGCGACACGCTCCAACAAGTCGTAAGGCAGGCGTGCCCAGTCGGCGGTCATGGCGTCGTCGCTGGTGACGGCTCGGATGACGACGACGTAGCCGTAGGTGCGCTCGTCGCCTTGGACGCCGACGGTGCGGAGGTCTCCGGGGAGGACGCAGAAGGATTGCCAGAGCTCGCGGTAGAGGCCGGCGGAGCGGATCTCCTCTTGGAGGACGAAGTCGGCGTCGCGGAGGATCTCGAGGCGCTCCTTGGTGACCTCGCCGCCGACGATCCGGATGCCGAGGCCGGGGCCGGGGAATGGCTGGCGCCAGACGAGCCGCTCGGGAAGGCCGAGCTCGATGCCGACCTTGCGGACCTCGTCCTTGAAGAGGGCGCGTAGTGGCTCGACGAGCTCGCACTCGAGGTCGTCGGGGAGGCCGCCGACGTTGTGGTGCGACTTGATGGTGGCGGCTCCGGTGCCGCCGCCGGACTCGATGACGTCGGAGTAGAGCGTGCCCTGGACGAGGTAGTCGGCGTCGCCGAGCTTGGCTGCCTCGTCCTCGAAGACGCGGATGAACTCGCCGCCGATCGCCTTGCGCTTGGCCTCGGGATCGGTGATGCCCTCGAGGCGGGCGAGGAAGCGCTCCTCGGCGTCGACGGCGACGAGCGGGACCTTGAAGTGGTCGCGGAAGGCGGAGACGACCTGCTCGGCCTCGTTCTTGCGCATCAGGCCGTGGTCGACGAAGACGCAGGTGAGCTGGTCGCCGATCGCGCGGTGGACGAGCAGCGCGGCGACGGAGGAGTCGACGCCGCCGGAGAGGCCGCAGACGACCTTGCCGTCGCCGACCTGCTCGCGGATGCGGCGGATCTGCTCCTCGGCGACCGAGGCGGCGTTCCAGGACATGTCGCAGCCGCAGATGTCCTCGAGGAAGCGGGTGAGGATCTGGGTGCCGTAGGGCGTGTGAACGACCTCGGGGTGGAACTGGATGCCGTAGAAGCCGCGGGCGGTGTCCTCGAAGGCAGCGACGGGCGACTCGGTCGAGGAGGCGAGCGCGACGGAGCCGGGCGGCGGCTCGTAGACGGTGTCGCGGTGGCTCATCCAGCAGCTCTGCTCGGCCGGCAGCTCGGCGAGCAGGCGGCCGTGCTCCTGAACGGTCAGCTGCGAGCGGCCGAACTCCCCCACCTCAGCCCCCTCGACGCGGCCGCCGAGACTGTGGACCATCGCCTGCATCCCGTAACAGATGCCGAGCACCGGGATACCGAGCTCGAGCAGCGCCGGGTCGAGGCTGGGTGCACCGTCGGCGTACACCGACGCGGGGCCGCCAGAGAGGATCAGCCCCTTCGGCGACCGCTTGCGGATCTCCTCGATGCCGACGTGGTGCGGCAGCAGCTCGCTGAAGACGCCGCACTCGCGCACGCGGCGGGCGATCAGCTGCGAGTACTGACCGCCGTAGTCCAGTACGACGACGGTGTCCGTCGCCGCAGCGACCCCCGCCGGCGCCTCGGGGGTGGTGGCGGGAGTCGCCTCCACCCCTTACTCGACCAGTGCCGGATCGGCGGGTATCGGGCCGGAGCCGTTGGTCACACCGTCCGACGCAGGAGCGGCC
>CBFGZN010000287.1:0-2700 GCA_965653255.1 uncultured Solirubrobacterales bacterium
TGCGCCCACGGCAGCGACAGGCGGTCGATTCGCGGGCCGAGCTTCGCCAGCACAGCCGGCAGCAGCGTCAGAGTCACCGCCAGCACGAACAGCACCGACAGCATGATCCCGGCGGCCGTCGACCTGAACGCGGGGCTCGGCACGAGGATCACGGCGGTCAGCGAGATCAGCACGGTCAGGCCGGAGAAGAGGACGGCCTTGCCGGCGGTGTCCATCACGACGGCGGCTGCCTCGACCGGGTCGAGCTTCGACCCGAATAGCGCTGCCCGGAAGCGCATCACGACGAACAGCGCGTAGTCGATGCCGAGCGCGAGCGCGAACATCAACGCGAAGTTCATCGCCCAGATCGAGATGTCGAGCAGCTGCGTGCCGAGGTAGAGCGACCCGGCGGCGGAGACCAGGCCGATGATCGTCAGCATCAGCGGCAGTCCGGCCGCGACCAGCGAGCCGAACGCCAGCAGCAGGATCGTCAGCGTCACCGGCCAGGAGATCAGCTCCGACTTCAGCATCGCGCTCTTGTTCGCCTCGTTGAAGTCCGACCACATGCCGGACGCGCCGGTCAGGTCGACCTGGACGCGCTCGTCGCCGAGCGCTGCGAGCTCCTCCTTCAGCTCGTTCGCCGCGCTGACCATCTCGTTCGAGTCGCGCGCGGCGCCGGCCTGGACGACGGCGGTGCGGCCGTCGCGCGAGATCGATACGCCCGGCCGCGGGGCGACGACGGTGCTGACGGCGTTGCTGGCGCGCAGCGCACGCTCGACCTTCGCCGTGGCGGCGTCGAACGCCGGGTCGCCGGCCTTCGCGTCCGCGGAGTGGACGACGACCATTAGACCGTAGCCGGACAGCCCGCCGAGCTCGCGGTCGATCACGTCGCGCGCCTGCACGGACTCCGATCCGGTCGCCTCCCAGCCGGCGCCCGACAGCGCGTGCTCGACCTTCGGCGCGAAGAGCCCGAGCCCGAGCGCGACGACGACCCAGGTGGCCAGCACGACGCCGAAGTGCGAGGCGGTCCAGCGGCCGAGCCGTCCGATCGGCCCGACGGTGGCTGTCGTACGACCCGTCATTTCGGGACCGCCTGGTCAAGGATCGCGTCGAGGCCGGTGACCTGGCGGCGCAGACCGTCGTAGACGACCTCGCAGAGGTCGAAGAGAACCTGGTCGGCGATCTCGTAGCGGGTGTGGTTGCCCTCGCGGGTCCGGCTGACGAGGCCGGCGTCGTGGAGCGTCCCGAGGTGCTTGGAGACGTTCTGCTGCGAGGCGCCGGTCGATTCGGTCAGCTCGCCGACGGTCGCCCCGCCGTCGCGCATGCGGTCGAGCAACTTGATCCGCATCGGCTCGCCGAGCAGGCGGAAGCGGCGGGCGATGACCTCGACGAGCTCGTCGGGCAGTGGGTGGACCAGCGCATCGGGGGACATGCGCCGAGAGTAACACAACTATATAGTTGTGTCAATTGTGTGATTGTCTAGCTTTGGATGGGGTGCAGCGCGAAGAGCTCCCCGGCTCGCTCGGCGACCAGCTCCGGCTTCTCCTCGGCGATGAAGTGGCCGGAGTCGGCGACGAGCTCGATCGAGATGTCGTCACAGTGGCGTTCGATGCCCCGCAGCACGACCGGCGAGAGCGCCTTATCGGCGGTTCCGAAGACGACCCGCGTCGGCACCGACAGGCGCAGGTCCTCAAATGCCCGCTCGAGCAGCACGGTGCGGAACGAGCGCGCGAAGCTGCGGTAGAGCAGCGCGGTGGCTCGTGCGCTCTCCGGCCGCTGCAGCCGTGCGGCGTAGCCCTGCGCGTCGGCGGGCGAGATCCCGTCCTGGACGCGGTCGGCGCGCAGCATCCGCGCGATCAGGCTGGGGCGGTCGCGAACGATCTCCTCGCCCCAGGCGGCCAGCAGGAAGATGTACCACGACCGGCGCAGCTCCCAGAGCAGCCGCGGCGACAGCTCCAGCCACGGCGGCGAGGTGTTCAGCACGACCAGGCTGGCGATCCGCTGCGGCGCGGCGATCGCCGCCGCGAACGCGCCGAAGCCGCCCCAGTCATGGCCGACCAGATGGGCCCACTCGATTTCCAGCGCGTCGAGCAGCGCGATCGCGTCGGCGCCCAGGACCAGGCCGTTGTAGTTGTCGCTGGCCGGCGCGCCGGTCTGACCGAAGCCGCGCAGGTCGGGCGCCATCAGCCGGTAGCGGTCGGCGAGCAGCGGGATGACGTGACGCCAGCACCAAGCATCCTGCGGCCAGCCGTGCAGCAGCAGCACCGGCGGTCCTGCGCCGGCCTCGTAGAGATGGACGTCAAGCGGTCCGGCGTCGTGGGTCTCGATCGTGACGGTCCGCTGCGTTGCGCCGGGGATGTCCGGCGCGGCGGGGGTCGTCGGCGCTGCTGACATCGCCGACGACCCGTGGGCGCTAGCCCGCGGTCGGGACCGCGTTCTTGAAGACGACCTTGCCGGTCTTGCACTCCATCCACTTCGCCTTCACGACGATCGACGTCTTGGTCGAGCTCTTGAACTTGCCGCTGAAGGTCGCCGTGTCGCTCGGCTGATTGGTGATGGTGCCCTTCACCGAGTACTTGCCCTTGTCGTTCGGCTTCTTCGGCTTGCCGATCGTGTAGTCGAGCTGGGTCTGGCCGTTGTCGAGGGTCAGGCCCTCCTGGCGGCAGACCTTGCCGTCGGCGTCCTTGACCTCGACGGTGGTGTTGGACGGGTCGTCGCTGG
>CBFGZN010000288.1:0-2682 GCA_965653255.1 uncultured Solirubrobacterales bacterium
AGTCGGCGACTTCCTCTCCGATCTGCTCGACCGGACGCTGACCGATCGCGAGAACATCGTCGCCCGCGCGGCCGAGCTCGGCTGCGACCTGCGCGAGGGCGCGTCGGTGATCGTCGTCCGCGCGCGGCCGCAGCAGCCCGAGGAGGGCGACTGGCGCGCCCGCGTGCTGACGCTCGCCGAGCGCGGCGCGCGCGCCGTCGAGCGGACTTCGCTGGCGGCCGCCGTCGCCTACGGCCCGCCGGCGCCGCCCGTCCACGGCGAGAACCGGACGCCGCGCGCCGAGCGCGAGCTGGTGGTCCTGGTCCCCGGCAAGGGCGGCGATCCCGGCACCCGCGTGGCGCATGCCGTGCAGGGCGAGCTCGAGGCGGGCCTGACCGGCTACCACCTGACCGTCGCGATCAGTCGCCCGACCGCGGATCCGGTCGACCTCCACCGCGCTGGCGCCGAGGCGCTGCTCGCGGCCAACGTCGCCGGGGCCCGCGGCGAGCCGTTCCTCTCGTTCGAGGAGACCGGCTCCTACCGCCTGCTGCTGCCGGCGATGAGCGAGGACCCAACCGAGCTCGAGCGCTTCCAGGAGGAGACCGTCGCTCCGCTGGTCGAGTACGACAACCAGTACGAGACCGAGCTCGTCCGCACGCTCGAGACCTTCCTCGACGCCGACGGCAGCGTCGCCAAGACGGCCGAGCGCCTCTTCACCCACCGCCACACGATCCGCTACCGCCTCGACCGCGTCCGCGAGCTCACCGAGCTCGACGTCGGCTCCACCGACGGCCGCGAGCGCCTCTCCCTCGGCCTCAAGGCGATGCGCGTCCTCGGAATCGCCCCACCCGGCGGCCCCGCCCAAGAGTTCATCGTCCGGGACTGACGTCGCTTCCGACTGGGGAGCACGGGATCGAACCGCGACTCCGAGCTCCAAAGGCTCGTGTGCTAACCAGTTACACCACTCCCCAATGAGCGATCGAGACCGTCAGGATAGACCGACCACTTGTTCCAGATCGCTCGGAGGCAGCTGATGCTCGATCACGTTGGGCTGGAGGTGTCGGACTATGAGGCCAGCAAGGCCTTCTATTCGAAGGCGCTGGCGCCGTTGGGGATATCGCTGCTGATGGAGTTCGGCGGGGTGGCGGCGGGGTTCGGCGACGATCGCAAGCCGTACTTCTGGATCTATGGGCGGGGGCCGGTGGGGACGGGGACGCATGTCGCGTTCGCGGTCGACAGCCACGAGCTGGTTCAGGAGTTCCACGCTGCGGCGCTCGCCGCCGGCGGGCGTGACAACGGCGCTCCGGGGCCGCGGCCGCAGTACCACGAGAGCTACTACGGCGGCTTCGTGCTCGATCCGGACGGCAACAACGTCGAGGCCGTTTGCCACCGGCCTGTCTGACGCTCGGCTGGGAGGCGACACCCGCGGTCTGACCGGTTGGGCGGGACGGCGGTACGCTGCGCGAGGTATGGCTGAGCAGCTCACCGTTCTCGTCATGGCCGCGGGAAAGGGCACGCGGATGCGGTCTGCTCTACCCAAGGTCCTGCATCCGATCTGCGGTCGGCCGATGGTCGAGTGGGTGGTCGCGGCGGCCAGGGCGGCCGGCGCCGCCGAGGTGGTCTGCGTCACGCGCCCGGGCGACGGCGTGGCGGAGGGACTGCCGGAGGACGTCAAGATCGCCGAGCAGACCACGGGCGAGGGAACCGGCGCCGCTGTGCTGGCGGCGCGGGACGCGGTCGCCCCCGGCTCGCAGGTGATGATCCTGTCGGGCGACCAGCCGCTGATCTCCGAGCAGCTGCTGAGCGAGCTCGTCGCCGCCCACGCGGAGGCTGGAGCCGCGGCGACGCTGCTCACCACAGAGGGCCTCGACCCGAGCGGCTATGGGCGGATCGTCCGCGACGGCGACGGCACGGTCGAGCGGATCGTCGAGACCAAGGACCCGAGTGGAGTGCCGGCCGAGGAGCTGGCGATTCGCGAGGTCAATCTCGGCACCTACCTCTTCGAGGCGACCGCCCTCTACAGCGCGCTCGACGCCGTCGGTCAGGAGGGCGGCGAGACCTACCTGACCGGCGTCTTCCCGCTGCTGCTTAGCGAGGGCAAGACCGTCGCGGCACACGTCACGGCCGACACCACGAGCGCCGTCGGCGTCAACAGCCGGCTCGACCTGATGGACGCCGAGTGGCTCGCCCAGCGCCGCATCCTCGAGCGCCACGCGCTCGCCGGCGTCAGCTTCCTCGCGCCAGAGTCGACGCGCGTCGAGGCCGGCGTCGAGATCGGCGGCGACACCGTGATCGGCCCCGGCGTCACGCTGCGCGGCGACACGCGCATCGGCGCCGGCTGCGAGATCGGCCCGCAGACGACGATCACTGACTCGTCGCTTGCCGACGGCGTCACCTGCATCCATTCCTTCATGACCGGCGCGCGGATCGAGCCGGGTGGGTCGGTCGGCCCGTTCGCCTACCTGCGCCCGGGTGCGCACATCGGCGAGGGGGCCAAGGTCGGCACCTTCGTCGAGGTCAAGAACTCGGAGATCGGCGCGGGTGCCAAAGTGCCGCATCTGTCCTATCTCGGCGACGCCGACGTCGGCGACGGCGCGAACGTCGCGGCCGGCAACATCACCGCCAACTACGACGGCTTCCGCAAGCACCGCACGAAGATCGGGGCGGGCGCCAGGACGGGCGTCAACAGCTCGTTCGTCGCAC
>CBFGZN010000289.1:0-2654 GCA_965653255.1 uncultured Solirubrobacterales bacterium
TCGGCGACAGGATTCGCGATCAGGTGAACAAGCTTGGCCTCGCCAAGGACCTCGAGCCGAACGCCTACAGCTGCCTCAGCGGCGAGCTAACGATCGCCGAGGCCGCTCAGCCGACGCCCTTCGACAACCTCTGGGCTGTTCCCGCTACCCCGGACCTCGCCGGCGCGACGGTCGAGCTTCCGCGCCTGGAGGGGTCTGAGACCCGGCTTCGCGAGCAGCTTGGGGACGTTCGAGACCGCTTCCTGTTCACGATTCTCGACTGCCCCCCTTCGCTTGGCCCGCTGACCGTCAACGCGCTCGTCGCGGCCGATCAGGTGCTCGTGCCCGTCCAGACCGAGTATTTCGCGCTCGAGGGCCTCGCGGGACTGCTCGACACCCTCTCGCTGGTCCAGCGAGAGCTCAACCCGAGGCTTACGGTTGCGGGGATGGTGCTCACGATGCACGACGGACGGACCAGGCTCGCCCAGGACGTCGAGCGCGAGGTTCGCGAGCATTTCCCCGACCTCGTCTTCGACACCGTGATCCCGCGCAACGTCAGAGTGGGAGAGGCCCCGAGCTATGGACTGCCGGTCGTTCGGCATGCTCCGCAGAGCGCCGGATCCGCCGCATATTTCAAGCTTGCCAAGGAGGTAGCAGCACGTGCTTGACCGTGAGCCTGAGCCTAAGGCTGGGCGCCGAGGGATGGGCAGGGGCCTGTCAGCGATCTTGCCAACGTCGACGGACGAGACGGGCCTGCGCGAAGTCCCGGTAGAGCTGATCGAGCCGAACCCGCGCCAGCCGCGGCGCGAGTTCGACGAGGAGGCGCTGGTCGCGCTGTCGGAGTCGATCCGCTCGCGCGGCGTCCTCCAGCCGGTCGTCGTCCGTCCGTTGCCCGGCGGCATGTACGAGCTGATCGCCGGCGAGCGTCGCTTACGCGCCTCGCGCCTCGCTGAGCTGAAGGCGATTCCGGCGGTCGTTCGCCAGACCGAGGATTGGGAGCGGCTCGACCTCGCCCTGGCCGAGAACATGGCCCGTGTCGACCTGAACCCGATCGAGGAGGCGCGCGCCTGCTCGATGCTCGTCGACGATCTCGGGCTGTCGAAGGCCGAGGTCGGCCGCCGCGTTGGCAAGAGCCGTGTCGCGGTCTCGAACCTCGTCCGCTTACTCGAGCTGCCCGACGAGGTGCTCGAGGCGATCGAGGCCGGGGAGCTGAGCGAGGCCCACGGCCGGGCGATCCTGACCTGCAAGGACCATCAGGACCGGAAGGCCCTGGGACGCGACGCTCGCGCAAACGGCTGGTCCGTCCGCGAGACCGAGCGCCGCGCCCGCGAGCTCGAGGCCGGCGGCCCACCTGAGCGCAAGTCGGTAGAGGTCCATCCCGACCACGCCGCCGCTGTTGCCGCGGTCGAAGAGGCGCTATCCAGTGCACTCGGTCGACCCGTCAAGGCCAAGGCCAAGGGTGACGGCGTCCGGATCGAGCTCGACTTCGACACCGCCGCCGAGGCGGAGGACCTTGCTCAGGCCCTTCGCCGAGCAACCCTCCGCGCTGCCTAGCCAACGACTCGGGCCGTAGGACAAGGCTTGGCAAGGAAGAGGGGGCCGATGCGTACTTCGTACGTGAGGCTCCCGATGACGCCGCCAAACGCAGTCATACGGCCCGAGTGGGCGATCCTGGATTCGAACCAGGGACCTCGTCCTTATCAGAGACGCGCTCTAACCGACTGAGCTAATCGCCCGGGGGTCGGCGATTCTAGCGGGCCTGCGGCGGACCGGGCGAGCGGCGCGTCTAGACTTTCGGCCCATGCAGGAGATGGTGATCTACGGCGTCAGCTTCGACATGGTCGGCAAGCAGCCAATCGTGCTCCTCAAGACGCGTGACGGGAACAAGTTCCTGCCGATCTGGATCGGCCATCCCGAGGCCGCGGCGATCCTGATGAAGCTGCAGGGAGCCAACACTCCCCGGCCGATGACCCACGATCTGATCAGCGACGTCCTCGGCGAGCTCGACGTCGAGTGCACGAAGGTCTCGGTGACCGAGTTGCGCGAGAACACGTTCTACGCGTCGATCACGCTGCAGCTCAACGGCCGCGAGATGGAGATCGACTCACGGCCCTCCGACGCGCTCGCGCTCGCCGTTCGCACCGGCGCCTCGATCTTTGCCGCCGACGAGGTCATCACCGAGTCGGCGATCGAGTTCGAGCACGAGGTCGAGGACACCGAGGAGGTCGTCGACAAGTTCAAGGAGTTCTTGGAGAACGTCAGCCCGGAGGACTTCCAGGCGGACAGCTAGTCAGCGCCGGGCGAACGCTGACTGCAGGATTCGAGCTACGAGATCGTCGAAGCCGACGCCGGCCGCCTCGGCGGCTTGGGGGAGCAGGCTGGTCTCGGTCAGGCCCGGGATCGGGTTGGCCTCGAGCACGTAGAGCTCGCCGGCTCCGTCGAGCATCAGGTCGACGCGGCCGAAGCCGAAGCAGCCGAGCAGCTCGTAGGTCTGCAGTGCCAGCTCTTGAGCGCGGTCGGTGATCTCCGCCGGTAGATCGGCCGGGCAGATGAACTCCGTGCGGCCGATCTCGTAGCGGGCCTGGAAGTCGTAGAAGTCGCCGTCAATGCGTTGCGAGGGAATGGTCAGCGCCGCGGCGCGCACGCCCGGCAGATCCTGGGGCGGCTGCTCGAGG
>CBFGZN010000290.1:0-2642 GCA_965653255.1 uncultured Solirubrobacterales bacterium
TCGGAGGCCTCACAGGCGGCCGACCACCTCTTCCTCGCGAACATCCAGCCGGACCTCCAGCGCGGCGTGCGTGGCCAGTGCGGCGGCGTCCGCTGGGCGGGCCTCGACTCGATGAACCTGTGGATCGAGATCGCGCGCGACTCGCTCGTCGAGACGATTTCCGGCGTAGATCTCGTCTTCCTCAACGACGCCGAGATCCGCCAGCTCACCGAGCAGCCGAACCTCGTGCGCGCAGCGCGCGCGGTGATGGAGATGGGCCCGAAGGTCGTCGTCGCCAAGCAGGGCGAGTACGGCGCGGCGCTGTTCACCGAGAACGGCTTCTTCGCGCTGCCGGCCTTCCCGCTCGAGACTGTGATCGACCCGACCGGCGCCGGCGACTCGTTCGCCGGCGGCTTCCTCGGCTACCTCTCGTCCCAGGACGACTGGACCGACGAGGCCACGCTGCGCCGCGCGATGACCTACGGCTCGGCGCTCGCCTCGTTCAACGTCGAGGAGTTCGGCACCGAGCGCGTCGCCCGCCTCGAGCGCGACGAGATCGACGTCCGCTTCGAGCAGTTCCGCCAGATCACGGCGCTCGAAGCGCCCGCGCGCGCCTAACCCTCCGCGGCGGCCAGAAAGCGGTTGCGCTCGCTTGCGAGCGGAGTACCCTCGAACGGGATGGATGCCCTCACCGTCATCTGGATGGCGCTCGTGCTCAAGATCCCGATCGCGGCGCTGCTGTGGCTGGTCTGGTACGCGGCTAAGGAGCCCGAGCCGGTCGGCGCCGACGAGGACGACGGCGGCAGCAAGCGGCCCGAGCGACCGCACGGCCCACGCCCGTCGCGGCCGCCGCGCCGTGGTCCGAGTCACGGCGCCCCCCTCCCCGCGCCGCCGCGGGTTCGGACCGCCGCGATCGGCCGCCGGACCGACGCCCCGCGCTGACCTCATCCGGCACGGCGGATCGGTTCCGGACCGCGGCCGCCTGGTGACGTGGCGGCGTGTTAGGTTTCGCGCGGTGGAGGCTTACTACGTACTCGGTGGCTGCCTAGCGGCGTGCGCCCTGCTCGTCTCGCTGCTCGGTGTCGTGCGGCCGAACTTCCCTGGATCGCGCGGCGGCGAGATCGCCGTCGGCGTGGTCTTCGCCACGCTCGTCCTCGCGACCATCTCGGCGGCGGTGGTCGGCGCGCTCAACGAGGAGAGCGAGGAGCACGAGGAGGGCGGCCACGACGAGGCCGCGCTCGTCCTTCCCCGCTGATCCCGCCGTGGCGATCGACGACGGCACAGCGATCAGCTACACGGCACTGCCGACCGGCATTCCGGTCTACAGCTCCGACGAGATCGTCGTCGGCAAGGTCCGCCAGGTGCTCGACAACGCGCGCGAGCACATCTTCGACGGGATCGTGTTCGAGAACGAGGCCGGCATCCGCGTCTTCGTCGACGCGCCCGAGGTCGCCCGCACCGCCGAACGCGGTGTGACGCTCACGCTCACCGCCGCCCAGGCCTCCGAGTTGCCGCCGCACAAGGGCAGCGGCATGCTCGGCAAGCTGTTCAAGCGCTAGCCGCGCTAGGTTGCGGGCCGTGGGCAACGAAACGCTGACGGTCACCGACAACCGCACCGGACAGACCTACGAGGTGCCGATCACCGACGGCACCGTCAAGGCGATGGACTTCCGCCAGATGAAGACTGGCGAGGACGACTTCGGGTTGATGACCTACGACCCGGCGTTCACCAACACCGCCTCCTGCCGCAGCTCGATCACCTACATCGACGGCGAGGCCGGCATCCTCGAGCACCGCGGCATCCCGATCGAGCAGCTCTGCGAGAACTCGAGCTACCTCGAGGTCGCCTACCTGCTGGTCCACGGCGAGCTGCCGAGCAAGGACGCGCTCGATTACTGGGTCTACGCGGTCACCCACCACACCTACGTCCACGAGAACATCAAGAAGTCGATGGAGGCGTTCCGCTACGACGCCCATCCGATGGCGATGCTGCTCTCGACCGTCGGCGCGCTGTCGACCTACTACCCGGCGGCGAAGAACATCGAGGACCCGACCGAGCGCTACATGGCGATCGTCCGGCTGATCGCCAAGATGCCGACGCTGGCGGCGTTCTCCTACCGCCACAACATCGGCCTGCCCTACGTCTACCCGGACAACGACCTCTGGTACACGGGCAACTTCCTCTCGATGCTCTACCGCATCAACGAGCCCAAGTACGAGCCCGACCCGCGGCTCGAGCGCGCCCTCGACGTCCTCTGGATCCTGCACGCCGACCACGAGCAGAACTGCTCGACGGCGGCGGTGCGGTCGATCGGCTCGTCGCAGGTTGACCCGTACTCCGCGGTCGCCGGCGGCATCGCGGCGCTCTACGGGCCGCTGCACGGCGGCGCCAACGAGGCGGTGCTGAGCATGCTCGGGCGGATCGGTTCGGTCGAGAACATCCCCGACTTCCTCCAGGGCGTGAAGGACCGCAAGGAGAAGCTGATGGGCTTCGGCCACCGGGTCTACAAGAACTACGACCCGCGCGCGAAGATCATCAAGAAGCACGTCGACGAGGTGCTCGACGTGCTCGGCGTCGACAACCCGAAGGTCGAGATCGCCGTCGAGCTCGAGAAGCGCGCGCTCGACGACGAGTACTTCACCGAGCGCAAGCTGTTCCCGAA
>CBFGZN010000291.1:0-2636 GCA_965653255.1 uncultured Solirubrobacterales bacterium
TCGAGGTCGATCACGAGGCCGACGCCCGCGTCCTCCAGCGCGAACCCGCGCGCGCCCAGGAGCACCATGCGGTTGCCGTCGAGCTCGACAGCGGCTCCACCGGCTACCTGCTGCCAGACGACCTCGAGCCCATCGAACCAGTCGAGCCGTGGGCCGCGCTGCTGCCTCCACTCGACCCGACGACGATGGGCTGGAAGGAGCGCGACTGGTACCTCGGCCCGCACCGCGCCCAGATCTTCGACACCGCCGGCAACGCCGGGACGACGCTGTGGTGGGACGGGCGGATCGTCGGCGGCTGGTGCCAGCGCGAGGACGGCGAGATCGTGCTGCAGTTGCTCGAGGACATCGGCGCGGATGGCGTCACGGCGCTCGAGCGCGAGGCCGCCCGCCTGACCGACTGGCTCGACGGCATTCGCATCCTGCCGCGCTTCCCCTCCCCACTCTCGAAGACCGGCAGCGCCCGCGGCTAGAGCCACTCGAGCTCTTGCGCGCGGCGGCCAGCCAGACGAAGAACTAGATTGCCAAGCCTCATGCGCTACTCGCGATACGTCGCGCTCGGCGACAGCACCACGGAGGGAATCGACGACCCGGCGCCTGGCGGCGGGTTCGCGGGGTGGGCAGATCGCCTTGCCGCGCGGCTGGCACGCGAGAACCCCGGACTGCTCTACGCGAACCTCGCCGTACGCGGGCGTAAGGCGGGACAGATCCGTGCCGAGCAACTGCCGCCCGCGCTGGCGATGGAGCCCGACCTGGCAAGCGTGTTCGGCGGGATCAACGACATCCTGCGGCCGCGAGTCGACCTGGCCGGGGTGCTCGGCGACGTCGAGGCGATGGTGGCGGCGCTGCGCGAGAGCGGCGCGACCGTGCTGACGATGACCTATCCCGACACGACCCGCGTGATGCCCGCGGCGCGGCCGACGATCCCGCGCGTGCTCGAGTTCAACCGCGGGCTGCGCGCGATCGCGGCGCGGCATGGGGCCGTCGTGCTCGACCTCGAGCGCGAGGGGCTGGTCGATCCGCGCCTTTGGGCCGACGATCGCCTGCACGCCAACGCGGCCGGCCACGCGCGGATTGCCCACGGAGCGGCGCACGCGCTCGGCGTCGAACCGGACGAGGACCCGTGGACGCCGCTGCCGCCGGCCGAGCAGCTGCGCCGCGCCCGCGCCTGGGCACGCGAGGCGATGTGGGCCGGCCGCTACATGGCGCCGTGGATCGTCAGGCGCGTCCGCGGTCGCTCGTCGGGCGACGGGGTCGTGGCGAAGCGCCCCGAGCTGGCGCCGGTCGAGCCGACTTCGGGCAGATAGGAGGCCCGTCATCGGCGGGGAGCCTTCGACGGCGAAACCGCTGCTGGTCGTCCGCCATGTCCCTTGGGAGGGCCCGCACGCGATTCTCGACGTGTTCGACGGCGTGCCGGTCAGGCTGATCGACAGCCTCGACAGCGACGAGCCGCTGCCGGCCGTCGCGGACGTCCGCGGAGCCGTGTTCATGGGGGGGCCGATGAGCGTCAACGACACCGATCGCTATCCGCGGCTGGCGGAGGAGATCGCGTGGCTGCGGGGAGCGATCGAGACCGAGCTGCCCATGTTGGGGATCTGCCTGGGTTCGCAACTAGTGGCGCGGGCGTTGGGTGCCGAGGTCGCACCCGGCCCTGCGAAGGAGATCGGCTTCGCGCCCATAGCGGTACTCGAGCCGGGCGATCCAGTCGTTGGACCACTCGCCCCGTCGACATCGGTGCTGCACTGGCATGGCGAGGTGTTCGATCTTCCGCGCGGGGCATCAGCTTTGGCGCGCTCGGAGCTGACCGAGGTCCAGGCGTTTCGGGCCGGTCCGTGCGCGTGGGGCCTGCTGTTCCATGCCGAGGCCGACAACGCGCTGGTCGAGCGATGGCTGGCCGAGCCAACGATGGCCGAGGAGGCGCGCGAAGCGCTCGGCGAGAGCTACGCCGAGATCCTGCATAGGGGTGCGACCCGAGTCAATCTGGACCCGGGCCGTCGGGTGTTCGAGGCCTTCGCACGCTGCTGCGCCGATTAGTTACCGATCGATCACATTATTTCTGCCTTTCGGTATTAGGTACCGATCGGTAGCATTATTCTTTGTTTTGCGCTATAGTTACCGATCGGTACCATGAACGCGAACGACCCATCTGCGTTCGGCGCACAACTCCGCGCCCGCCGTCGCGAGCTCGGGATCACTCAGAACGACCTCGCCGACGTCATCCGAGTGAACCGTCGCGTCATCGGCGAGCTCGAGCGCGGCAAGAGCTTTGTCCGCCTGCAGATCGCCCTCGACGCCGCACGCGCGCTAGGTCTCGACGTTCGCCTCGACCCACGCGGGCGATGAAGGAGTTGATCGTCCACTTGGCGGGGCGCCGCGCCGGCCGCCTGATCCACAAGGACAACGGCAACCTTCAGTTCCGTTACGACGCCGACTACACGGGCCCCCCGGTCTCCTGGGCGCTGCCGAAGCAAGCCGAGGCACACCCCCACGCCCCCTGCCGTGCGGTCTTTGGCGGGCTGTTGCCGGAGGGAGACGGCCGCGAGACGCTCGCGCGCAACCTCGGCATCTCCGCCGGCAACGACTATGCCCTGCTCGAAGAGGTCGGCGGCGACTGCGCCGGGGCGATCGCACTGCTCGAG
>CBFGZN010000292.1:0-2628 GCA_965653255.1 uncultured Solirubrobacterales bacterium
CGCCGCTCGTCGGCCTCGCGGTGGACGAGCACCGCGCCGAGCTGGTTGGCGAGCGTGATCGCGGCCAGCAGCAAGCAGTAGCGCGGACTCGCCGCCGCGTAGAAGCCGTAGCTCGCGACGAGAATGAACGGCTTCCAGAAGCGCGGCCACGGCATCAGCGCCCACGAGAGCGCCAGCACCAGCGGGAAGAAGATGGCGAACTCGATCGAGGGGAAGACCACGCGGCCGGGGATTCTGCCCTGGCGCCCGGCCGGTCGCCCTGAGACGATTGCCGTGTGAGCCCGACGACAGACCGCCAACCGACCGCCGACCCGCTAGCGACGGGACGAGACGCGCTCGCGCGCGGCGATTGGGAGGAGGCGCGGGTGGCGTTCGAGGCGGCGCTGGCCGGCGCCAGTGCGGACGGCACCGGCGGCGAACCGGTCGCGTCCGAGGACGCGGCGGTAGCGCTCGAGGGACTTGGCTGGGCGGGCTGGTGGCTCGCCGACGAGCGGCTGACGATGGAGTCGCGCGAGCGCGCCTACCGCGCGTTCCGGGCCGCGGGCGACGATGGCGCCGCCGCGCGGGTCGCGGCCTGGCTCGCCGCCGACTACCGCGAGTTCCGCGGCGAGGGATCGTCGGTCGGGCGCGGCTGGCTCGCACGAGCACACAGCGCGATCGACGGGCTGCCGGAGTCGCCCGACCACGGTTGGGTGGCGCTGATCGACGGCGACTTCGCGCTCAACCTCGACGCCGACGTGGTGCGCGCCGAGCGGTTGAGTCTCGAAGCGGCCGAGCTCGGCCGGCGCGTCGGGGTTCCCGACCTCGAGGCGGTCGGGCTCGCCCAGGCCGGGATCGCGACTGTGCTCCAGGGCCGCGTCGAGCAGGGGATGCGGCTGCTCGACGAGGCGTCGGTGATCGCGGCGAGCGAGGAGCTGCAGCTGCCCGTGTCGGCGAGCTGGGCACTCTGCTGCCTGATCTCGGCCTGCGACGGCGTCGGCGACTTCGCCCGTGCCGGGCAGTGGTGCACAACGATGCGCGAGCTCGCCGAGCGCTGGGGCGGGCGACAGCTCCTCGGCGTCTGCCGCAGCGCCTACGGGCGAGTGCTGGCGGCCGGCGGCGACTGGCCGGCGGCCGAGGCGGAGCTGGCGGGAGCGATCGAGGACCTGTCGGCGCGGCCGGGGATCGCGGCGGGCGGGCTGGTGCGACTCGCGGAGCATCGTGCGCGCCAGGGACGCACGGACGAGGCGCGCGAGCTGTTCGAGCAGGCGGGGCCGGCGGGATTCGTGGGCCTGGGTCAGCTCGCACTCGACAGCGGCGACGCGCGGGCGGCGGCGGACATCGCGGAGCGGGTGCTGCGGGCGCTGCCGGAGGAGGTGCTGCTGGAGCGGCTGCCGGCGCTGGAGCTGTTGGCGCGGGCGCGCGCCGCGTTGACGACCGTGACGACGGCGAGCACGGCCGACGTCACGAGCTCGTTCGAGCAAGCGGATGCCGCCGCGGCCGAGCTGGAGCAGATCGCCGAGCGGCTCGACACACCGTACCTGCGTGCGCGGGCACGGCTGGTCGCGGGCGAGCTGGCTGCGGCGCGCGGGGATTCCGAGGCGGCACGGCAAGCGTGCGAGGACGCGATCGACTGCTTCACCGTGGGCTCGGCGCCGTACGAGGCGGCGGTTGCGCGGCTGGAGCTGGCGGGCGCGCTCGAGGCGCTGGGAGAGGCGGAGCGGGCGGAGGCCGAGGCTCGGGCGGCGCGGGAGACGTTCGCGGCGCTTGGCGCGGCACGGGATCTGGCGCGGGTCGAGGCGTTCCTGACAGACAGCGCGAAAGGAAAGGACAGGTCGAGCGCGGCTAGGGGCAGTGAGGGACACGACTCCGGCGGTGACTTGAGCCCACGCGAGCTGGAGGTCTTGGCCCTGGTCGCGCAGGGCCTGAGCGACGCCGAGATCGCTGAGCGGCTCGTGGTCAGCCCGCACACGGTGCACCGCCACGTCGCGAACATCCGGGCGAAGCTGCGGCTGCCGTCGCGCTCCGCCGCGGTCGCGTACGCGGCGCGCGAGGGTCTTCTCTAGAGCGAGTGGACGATTCGCTGACCTATGGGTCAGCAAAGTGTCCATTCTGTCGCTGAGGTGGGCCGTGGCCGGGTCCGGCCATCTTGGAGGGATGGCCGGAAACGGCGATGACGGGGCAAGGCGGCGCGCGTAGCTTGGCTTGCATCAACCGACGAGGAGCCACTGCCCGATGAAGACCGCCGCCGACACCGACTTCGACACCGCTGCCGCCGAGCTGAGGCTGCGCCTCGGCGGTGGTCTCCACGAGCCCGGCAGCGAGGGGTACGACGACGCCTGCGCGCTGTTCAACTCGATGGTCGAGAAGCGGCCGGCGCTGGTCGCACACTGCGCGGCGCCGGACGACGTCGTCGCGGCGCTCGCCTTCGCCCGTGACCACGACATGCGAGTGACCGTGCGAGCAGGTGGGCACTCGGTCAGCGGCGCGTCGCTGTGCGACGGCGGGCTGGTGCTCGACGTGCGCGGGATGGCGGATGTGGAGGTCGACCCGCAGCGGAGGATCGCGCGCGTCGGCGGCGGCGCGACCTGGGCGGCGGTTGATCGCGCCACCCAGGAGCACGGGCTGGCGACGACTGGCGGACGGGTC